>DVIK01000061.1 GCA_018711385.1 Candidatus Coproplasma avistercoris | reverse complement strand
GTACACAGACGTACATGACCGAACGGAACCGTAAGCACGACGCAGTATTGCGAAGCATATTCGAGGGAAAACGGCGCTGAATGAAAAAGCGCCGCCAAGCGCGACAATGAAATGCGACGCACATGCAAGGGAAAGCGACTTATTCTATTATTGTCAATGGCGCCAGCGAAGCGGAAAGCTCCTTTATCCCCTGCCCGTCGAACGCCACGTTTATGACCGAGCCGCCGTTGCGTATGGCGACAACGGTGCCGTTGCCGAACTTGGCATGGCGCACCTTGGTGCCGACCTTATATTTGCCGCCCGGCTGCTGTTGCGCAGGCTTGCCCGAAGAAAAGCCCGGAAACGAGCGCGCGGGCGAGGCGCTGCCTGCGGGGCGGGAGTATTCGTCCGCTTCGGAATAGAGCGAGCGGGAATAGCCGCGTTCCACCTGCCCGCGGGCCTCCCTGTCCGCATAAAAGTCGCCGCCGTAGCGCTGCTGCGCGCCATAGCCGTAGCCGGAGTAGCGGTTGCCGCCGAACACAGGCGCGTCCTTTATGCCGAGCGGGCCGGACAGCTCCTTCAGAAAGCGCGACATCACTGTGCGGTCGCGCCTGCCGTAGCCGTAGAGGTTGCGCTCTGCCGCCCGCGTGAGCCACAGCCGCTCTTCGGCGCGGGTTATGGCGACGTACATCAGCCTGCGCTCCTCCTCCAGCTCCCTGCCCTCGCTCTCGGCGCGGGATGAGGGCATTATGCCGTCCTCCAGCCCGACGACGAACACGGCGCGGAATTCCAGCCCCTTTACGGAGTGTATGGTGGCGAGCGTTACATAGTTGCTCTCGTCCATGTCGTCGGTATCCGAATAGAGCGTGACCTGGCTGAGGTATTCGCTGAGCGTGGCATTTGGGTTGAGGCGTGAAAAGTCGTCGACCGACGCCACGAACTCGTCGACGTTGGCGAGGTCGTTTTCGTCCTCCAGCCCCGCACGCAGGCCCGTTTCCTCTATGACCTGTCTCACAAAGGCGTTTACGGGGCTTTCGATAGAGGATATTACGAGGCCTTTTATAGTTTTGCCGAAGTCGGAGAGCTTACTTTTAAGCCCCGAGTTGAGAGGGAGTTCGTCGCAGTCGAGCACGGCGTAGTAGAGCGAGAGCCCGTTTTTTGCGGCGTACTCCTCCATTGCCTCCACAGTCTTGCCGCCTATGCCGCGACGGGGCACGTTGATTATGCGCGTGAGCGCCTCGTTGTCGTACGGGTTGGAGATGAGGCGCAGGTACGCGAGCACGTCCTTTATTTCCTTGCGCTCGAAGAATTTGAGGCCGCCGAACACCTTATAGGGAATGTTGTATTTGGTAAACTCCTGTTCGAACGAGCGGGTAAGCGCGTTTATGCGCATGAGCACTGCGAAGTCGGAATACCTGTATCCGCCCGTGAGCACGAGGTCGTTTATCGTGCGGGCGGCGAACAGCGCCTCTGAAAGCTCGTCGCGGGCGGCATAGTACTGCGGCTTCGCGCCGTCGGCGGCGTCCGTCCACAGCGTTTTGCCGCGGCGGCCCGCGTTGTTTTTTATTATGGCGTTGGCAAGCTGCAGAATGCCGTTAGTCGAGCGATAGTTGCGCTCCAATTTATATACCTTCGCTTCGGGGAAGTCGTCGTCGAAGCGCAGGATATTCTCTATTTCGGCGCCGCGCCAGCCGTATATAGACTGGTCGTCGTCGCCCACGCAGAAAAGGTTGCCGTGCACGCCCGAGAGCAGTTTGATTATTTCGTACTGCACGGAGTTGGTGTCCTGAAATTCGTCGACGAGGATATATTTGAACCTGTCGGAGAGGTACTCCCTCACCTCGCCGTCGCGGCGCAGCAGGCGGAGCACATACAGCAAAAGGTCGTCGAAGTCGAGCGAGTTGTTGGCCCTGAGATGCTCTTCGTACCTCTCGTATACGCGCATGTAATCGTCTATCCCGTCGTCGCGGGAGTGCTTGCGTATATACTGGTCGGGCTCCAATCCGAGCATCTTGGCGTCGGCTATGTACCAGCGCGCCTTCTTTAGCATCTTTTCGTCGTCGTAGTCCAGCTCTTTGAGGCACTTCTTTACGATATTCCTGCGCTCCGTTTCGCTGTAAATGGAAAAATCGGGCTTTATGCCCGCCTCGGCGGGATAGCGGCGGAGTATGCGCACGCACATGGAGTGTATGGTGCATATCCACATGTCGTCCACATCGCCGCAGATGAGGCGCACGCGCTCCTTCATTTCGGCGGCCGCCTTGTTGGTGAAGGTTATGGCAAGGATCTGCCGCGGCGAAGCCAGGCCTTCGCGCAGGATATAGGCTATGCGCGAGGTGAGAACGCGCGTCTTGCCGCTGCCCGCGCCCGCCAGCACGAGCACGTCGCCCTCGGTGTCCTTTACCGGTTTTATCTGCTCTTCGTTGAGCTTGTCAAGCAATTCGTCCATCGCTGAAAATTATACTGTAAGGGAATAAAATAAACTCGCCTTTAAGCGCTCTCACAAGGCGAGCGGTAATAACCGCCTTGCTCGGTCATCGTTCGCGCGGAAACATATGCGCTCACTCATCTCGCCTTGAAAAACAGCGGGTATCCGCTGTTTTGAGAGATCAAGGCTCGTCTTTCGATGCCTCAGCGTTCATCGTCGTTGCAATACAGAAAGAGCATTGCTGCCTCCTCTTCGCGCCGATTCACCGCAAAATGCGCTGCTTAAAGGTGCAAAGCAATCTGAAGCGGGCAGATTGCGGCAAAGGCAAGGCAAAGCCCGCAGGGCGTGCCATTAAAGGATTTCCGAAAAAGATTTGCAAAGCAACGATTTTTTGGAAAGAGGAGATACCTGCGTTCAAAGTGAGGCAGCGCATTTATGCGGCGCCGCACCAAATGCGCAAGGTATCGACGAGTTCAAGGGATTTAACGCGGCATGTGCCGTGATATCCACGCTTCAGATCGTGTTCGTATCAGTCCCTTACAGTATACCACATAACCTGTAAAAACACAAACGAAAGAGGGCGGAAAAATGCAGGCCGCGCCGAAGCGCGGGCCTGCACGTTAAATCTTGCGGCGGGCTATTCGCCGCTGCCGAAGCCCAGCTCCTTTTCCCTGCGGTAACGTTCGAGCGCAGCCAGATACTTTGCCGAAAGTTCGAGGTTGTAGCGCTGCTTTTCGGCATAGGAGAGCGTTGCGTAGTACTCCTTGTCCGTAAGCCTGCCGATCGCGTCGGAGACCTCGCCGCATTCGTCGAGCATGGACTTTACGCGCAGGTAAAACCCGTCCTCCTCCCCGCCCCTGATACGGCGCATCACCTTTGCGCCTATGTATTTTTTGACCTTGTGCTGATTGAGCCCGAGATTTTTAGCCTGTGTTTCCCCCGCTGCCATATCCGTCTTGCAGTTTTCCCAAAAGTTGTTTTTCAGCCTTAGTTTTGCCTGGTGTGCAATGCTTTTGATGCTGTCCATAATAACTCCTTTTGCGCCAAAATGCGACTGCGAATTAAAAAGAAAAAGCCCGACCGACGTCACGTCAGCCAGACCTTTTTGACTCAGTTTTTATTGCGTTTTCTTGCAGCTTCGGCCTTCTTGCGCCTCTTTACCGAAGGGGATTCGTAAAATTCCTTCCTTCTGAGATCGCCGATAATTCCGTCGCGCGAGCACTTTCTTTTGAACCTTTTGATAGCGCTCTCTACCGACTCGTTCTCTCCGACTCTGATGGTGGACATCGCTCTTTCAACCCTCCTTCGCCTTACGCAGTTATTTGCCCTGAAAGCCTTTGTATTATAGCAGACAAAAAGCGGGGCTGTCAAACGATTGAACGCGGCAAGAGCAAACTTTTTTGCACATTTTCAAAGCAGCAGCTCTATGCCGTTGATTATGATGCCCGCAACGACGCTTATTGCGTACACCGCGACGATGAGCGCGATGTTGCGCTTTATTTTTTTGGTGTTTTTGAGCAGCACCACAAAGCCCAGCCCCGCATTGGCGCACAAACCCGCCACGCAGCTGCCGAAGGTCATGAAGCCGTTTATATATGTATCGGTGACTATAACGCTGGAGGCGCAGTTGGGTATGAGGCCTATCGCCGCAGAGATGAGCGGCTGCACGTACGGCCCGCCGACTATGAGCGATGAGATGGAATCTTCGCCCACCCTGTAAATTATCAGCCCGAGCACGAGGTTGACGAGCAGCAGATAGAGCGTTATTTTGAGCGAATGGAGCAGCGGTTCGACGAAGAACACCTTTACGTCGCTGCCCTCGTGTTCGCGCCCGCAGGAAAAGCCGTGCACATCCTCGCCCGAGAGCGGCAGAGCGAGCCGTTCGCGCGGGAGCAGCAGGTTTGCGCCGTACCCCGCCGCCACCGCCACGACAAGTTTTATCGCGATGAGCGGCACTATCATGTCCGCGCGGGAACCTTCGGAGAGCAATATTATCAGCGCCTCGTCGGAAGTGGCGAGGAACACCGAAAGCAGGGTGCCCGTGCGTATGAGGCCCCTGTCGTACAGCTTTGCCGCCATCACCGAAAAGCCGCACTGCGGTATTATTCCCGTCGCCGCGCCTATGAGCGGCGCGAGGCTGCCCTGCAGCCTTTCGTGATCCTTTGTGAACGAAGTCTTGTGTTCGAGCAGCTCTATGAGGATATAGATCACGAGTATGAACGGGAAAACTTTTAACGTATCCAAAAAAGCGTCTGAAACAGTTTCCCACATGGTTGTATGCGCCGCGTCCGCGGCCGCCGCAGGAGAATTGAAATGCCGCGAAAACTCGCGGCATCCATCACCCTGAATATTTTTTACCTCTTCTTTTTGGGTTCGGGCTTTTCGGGCGCGAGCGCCTTGAGCCGCTCCTCCGCCTCCTGCCTCGAAAGCGGAGAAAATTCAGCGTCTGGATTGCGTCCGTCGGGGACGTACCCTTCGTCGCGAGAGAGCAGCGTCAGCCCGGTATTTCCGTCGAACACGTAAAGGCGGGACATATCGGGCGCGAGCGTGTGTCCGCTGCCCTTTGCCGCGCCGCCGAGCTTTACCGAGAAGGTGTTGCCGCCCGCATCGATATCGGTATATCCGTCCACGAACGATGTGTCCACGGTGCTTACCTTGCCCGATATCGGGCCGCCTTTATCCACGGCTATGTCTTCGGGACGGATGCCGAGAGTGACCTCGCGGCCCTCAGCGGCATATTCCTCTATCCCGCTCCAGCGGGACACTATGTTTTCGGGCAGGGGCAGCGAAACGCCGCCGAACGCGACGGCATATCCCTCCTCCGACTTCACGCACTTTGCGCGGCGCACGAAGTTCATGGAGGGGCTGCCGATGAGGAACGCGACATATTCGTTTGCCGGATAGTCGTAGAGGTTTACGGGGGTATCGACCTGCTGCAACAATCCGTCTTTCAGCACGGCTATGCGCGTGGCCATGCACATCGCCTCGGCGACGTTTTTGGTGGCATATATGAACGTGCCTTTTATGCGCGCCTGAAGGTTGACGATCACTCCGCGCATTTCGGCGCGCAGCTTTTCGTCCAGCCCGGCGAGGGGGTCGTCGAACAGATAGATCTTGGGTTCGCGCGCTATCGCCCTGCCGTAGGTGGCGAGCAGTTTCTGCCCTGCGGTGAGCGCCTTGGGCTTGCGCCAGAGCACGTCTTTGAGTCCGAGCATCTCCGACACGACCTCCACGCGCTGGTCTATTACCGACTGCGGATATTTGCGCAGTTTAAGGCCGTAGCCGATGTTTTCCGCCACCGTCATGGTGGGATAGAGCGTGTTGGAACCGAAGATCACCGCCACGTCGCGCAGCTTTGCGGGCAGGCCGTTGACCTGCTTGTCGCCTATAAAAATTTCACCTTCGTCGGGCTCTTCCAGCCCTGCGATGACGCGGAGAAGGGTAGATTTGCCGCTCGACGCGCCGCCGACGACGGCCAGAAATTCGCTGTCCGCCGAAGAGAGGCTTATGTCCGCAAGCGCGGTCTTGCCGGAGGGATATACCTTGGTGACCCCCGAAACCCTGAGATTTGCCATACGATTTCCTTTTTGCGGCGGGGCCCGCCGCGTACTTGTTTACCAGACCATAATACCACAGACGGCGGTTTTTTTCAATTAAAAAGAGCATATTTTTTTACAGACGGCAAAAATATGTTCCGCAAACCTGCCCGACACTGTTTACAAATGCGGCGGCGGGGTGTAAACTGTATGTAAGGAGACACCCTGAAATATTGCGAGGCGGAAAATGAACAACACATGCTGCGCCGGCTGCGGCGAAACCTGCGAAAGCACCGGGCGGAAGACGCTTAAAAATTTATGCAGATATGCGGGCGCGGCGCTCTGCCTGCTGTTCGCGCTGATAACGCCGGTATCGCTCGGCGACGGAGGCGTTGACCCGTTGCCCGTGGCGATAGCCGCCGCGGCGCTGCCGGGGGCCATACTTTCGTGCATATCCGCCTCGCACCAGGCGACGGCGATAAGGGCCGTTGCTGAAAGTTCGTTGACCAACTCCGACGCCGAAAAGCGGCTGGACGCCCGCGGGATAGGCGAAGTGTGGGCGAACGTGATAAAGCCGGGCGAACGGCGCCGTTACGAAAAATTCCGCGCGCACGAAGAGGGCGACGGCGAAGATGTTCCCGGCGGCGCGTGAACGCGCCGCCGTTTTATTGCGATGCGGGACGTTTTTTTCTTGTAAAATGCGCAAAACCGCGGTATAATGGAGTCATGAACAGACCCGATTACGACAAACTGATGCAGGCCGAGATCGGCGCGCTGAAAGGATGCAGACCCAGGCTGCTTTTGCACAGCTGCTGCGCGCCATGTTCCTCTGCCTGCCTGGAGCGGCTGAAAGACAGCTTCAAAGTCACGGTATTTTATTATAACCCCAACATAGAGGCGGGCGAATACGAGGTGCGCAAGGCCGAGCAGCTGAGGCTGCTTGAAGAGACGGGCTGGGCGGACGCGCTGGACGGCGACCACGAAAGCCGGGAGTTTTACCGCATTGCCGAAGGGCTCGAGGACGCGCCCGAGGGCGGCGCGCGGTGCATGAAGTGTTACAGGCTGCGCCTTGAACGAACGGCCGCCGAGGCGAAGCGGCTGGGATACGAATACTTTGCCACCACCCTTACCATAAGCCCGCAGAAGAGCGCCGCGGCGCTGAACGCCATAGGCGGGGAGCTGGAAAGAGAGTACGGCATAAAGTGGCTGCACACCGACTTCAAGAAGCGGGGCGGATATCTGCGGAGCTGCGAACTTGCGCGCGAACTCAGGCTTTACAGGCAGGATTACTGCGGATGCGAGTTTTCGCGCAGGGCGCGAACGTGCAATGACTGAAATTTACAGTTGAAAAATCGCGCCGGATGTTGTATAATGTATCCGGAATAAGATCTCAAGGAGGCAGTTATGGATATAAACCGCTATTCCCCCTCTTACATACTCAACAAAAAACACCTCATCGGGCTGACCGATTACTCCACCGAGGAGATATTCGAGCTGCTGTACGCCACCAAGGCATTAAAGCGCAAGTTCGAGGCGCACGAAGAGACCAACATCCTGCACGGCACAACCGTCGCGATGCTGTTTGCCGATACATCGCTGCGCACGCGCACGGCGATAGAGATAGGCGTGCACCAGCTGGGCGGAAACTGCGTAGATCTGCCGTACAGCAGCAAGGACATGCACGCGGGCGAAAACACGCGCGACATCGTGAACGTGATCTCGCGCTACGGCGTGGGCGCGCTGGTGACGCGCAGCATAAACAAGAAGATGCTGAACGAATTCACCTCCATCTCGTCCATGCCCATAATAAATTCGAACAACGACGACTGCGTGCCGGCGCAGGCGGTGAGCGACCTGTTCAGCATATGGGAAAAGAAGGGCGAACTTGCGGGCGTGAAAGTTGCCGTGGTGGGCAAGGCGACCAGCCTTACCTCCTCCTTTGTTATAGGCGCGGTGAAGTGCGGCATGGAAGTTTCGGTGGCTTGCCCGCCGAGGATGGGCTTAAAGCGCGAGAACATAGAGGCCGCCGAACAGATGGGAAAGATATACTTTACCGACAACCCCGTGGAGGCCGTGCGAGACGCCGACTTCGTTTACACCAACGCCTACCGCTACCACACCGAGGCGAGCGACGAGGAGAAGGAGGCGCTGGCGCCCTACCGCGTGGACGCCGGGCTGATGTCTTACGCCAAGCGCAACGCATTCTTCATGCACCCGCTGCCCGCCTGCCGCGGCCAGGAAGTCACAGCCGACGTGATAGACGGCAAGCGCAGCATGGTATATGACCAGGGCGAAAACCGTCTGCACGCCATAAAGGCGATATTTACCCTGCTCGCAAAGTAAATTTTCGTTACAATATTGTACGCCGCCCGCGACTGCGGGCGGCGTATTTTTGCCTTGATCTTATGTATACGGAGCCGATTCAGGGCCTCACCGCCACCGCCCTGAAAATTTTTCTGCCCTCTGACATGAATTTGCGCTCGTGCTCGGTGAGCACGTTGCCTTCGAACGGATGTGCGGCAAGGTCGCGGCAGACCTCGGTAACTTTCCAACCGCACTCCTTATAGCATTGCAGAGAATAGTCGAAAAACGGCTCGTTGTCCGTCTTCTGCCAGATCTCTCCCCCTTCCGAAAGCAGGCCTGCGTAAATTTCAAGAAACCGCGGATTGGTCAGCCGCTGCGCCGAATAGCCGAGCTTGGGAAGCGGATCGGAAAAGTTGAGGTAAATGCGCTCTATGCTGCCCGAAGGTATGTAGCGCGGCAGCACCTCTGCGGGGCAGTTGATAAAATGAACGTTTTTAAGCCCCGCCGCCTTTGCGCTTTCGCAAGCGGTGATTATGACGTTGGACACCCTCTCCACCGCCACGAAATTTATATCGGGGTGAAGGGACGCCATGCCGCAGACAAACCCGCCCTTGCCGCAGCCCGCTTCGAGGTGCACGGGCCCCTGCCCGAACAGACGCTTAAAATCGAGCAAGTCCCTCTTTTCCGCGGCGAGCTTCATGTTCTTTTCGGTGAGGTCGGCGCCCGTCATTATATCGGCGCACGCTGCAAGACGCGCCTCTAAATTATCCTTTCTGTGCATTCTCATAACGGCAGGATTTTAACACAAAAGCGCATAGATTGCAATCTTTTAGCGCCCGCGGGCACAAAAAACCTGTCAATGATTTTTTGTGAAATTCACACAAATTTTGCATAGTTTTATTTTCAGGTAATACGTTTGAAGGAGCGGCGTGGCGATTATAATAAAGCGTCGGGTGAAAGACTTTACATTATAAAAGGGGGTACAGTGCTTATACACAAAGTTTGCCGTTACTTGCGTCGGCGCGCCATACGGTGCGGGGTAATGCAGGAGATATGCGATATGTTCCCCCTTTGAGGAGGACGTAACGTATGGAGTTATGCGAAGTTTTTGCCCGCTGCGGGCTGGACGTGACGCTGATAGCCGCCGCAAACGCGGTGCTTACGCTGCTTTGCAGGCGCCTTATAAAGAAGCTGAAACCGCGCATGGCGACGGTGCTGAGCTATGCCTGTGCGACTCTGGTTTACGCGGTGTATGCAAGCATTGCCGCGGGCGACGCCGCCTACGCCTTTGAAAACCTGCCTGCCGTGGCGCAGAAGGGACTGACCGCGGGCACGCTCACCATGCTGATATGCGCAGCTTTCGACAGGTTCACCGGCGGCGGCAGCGCCGTGAGCGCGGAGACTGCAACGGTGATGCTGCTGCTTGAAGGCGTCGTGGAAGAGGACGGCAGGCAGGCGTGCGCCGAAGAGATACTCAGGCTTGCGGGCGAACTCGGGGGCGAACAGCTCGACGAGGCCGTGGCCGCAGCCATTGAGGACTCCGGCGGAACGCGCGACGGGGTGACCGAATACATAGTTGCGCGCACGGCAGGACGGCTTGCATGCGCGGACGGCACGCAGACAGACTGAGCTCTGCAAGAGGAGCGGGAGCGGACGGGCTTTGCCCGTCCGCTCTTTCAGCAAATTTATATTTGCATGATTTGATGTAAAATTACAAGTTTTATTTGTAATAATTACAGGTTTTGCAATGTTTACTTACCGCACAGACTTTATCTGTATATCGAAATCCTCAGTCATTACCGAGAGGAGATCTTCCTTGAACAAGACGTATTTATCATAGTTGTGCTGGTACAGTAGTTTTTTTGCATAGAACAGGTCGCAGTCGTTCTGCCTGCAAAAACCGACAAGCGATGCCATCCGCTCCTTTATGATGTCCTCGGCGGCGCGCAGCACTTCCTCTTTGACGAGATGGGTGTTTGCGCTGCCCTCGGCGGAGGGCGCGGCGTCGGCGGACTGCACGTTTGCAAGCGCGCGCAGCCTTACTTTAAGCGCGGGGACGTCGCCGCCCGCGTCTACGGAGGCGCGGCAGCTGACCGACTTTAAGCCCACGGTGTAGTTGTCGCCGCCGTACTGCGCGTTTATGACGGCAAGCCGCGTGACGTTTTGCACAAGGTTGAGCGCCACCGCCTGTTCGCGGGTGAGAATGCCCGCAAACCTGCCGCCCGTAAAGGCGGCGGTCTGTCCGCAGGTAAATTCCGCGCTGCCCGACTTCTGCTCTCCGCCGCCCTTGGCGCCCTTGCCGCCCGAGGCCACCGTGGTAGAGCCTCCCTCCGCCCCCTCTTCTGCCGAAATGTAGGGCATATAGGCCGCTTCGGAGGCCGAGCCGTGAGACTGGGCGATGAGCTTTAAGTTGACGGTGGAGCAATTCGCGGAATTTTTGAGCTCCTCCGACATGGCGCGCTGGATGGCCGACGAGGTCATGCTGCCGTCCGCGGGCTGCTTGCCGAGCAGGTCCTTTGCGCTGCCGCCGCACATACCGACGAGCGCAGTGAGCGGAATGTAGTCGTTGCGGTAAAAGTAGTCGAGCACGGTAAACAAATCGTAATTTTTGCAGCTTTCGCCGAGGATGACGAGGTTACAGAACGTGAGCTTGGGATAGAAGCCCGTCTTGGCGTTTATGTCGTCGAGCGCCTCGGCAACGGTGGCGCCCTTGCCGGTCACCCGGGTGTACGCCGCGCTGCCCTCGCCCTGGGCAGGAGTGGGAACGGCTGCCTGGGCCGTTACAGAATAGCCGTCCTCTTCAGCGTCGACGCCCACCGCCACTACTATGGACGACTTGTGTATATCCACCAGCCCGAAGTCATTGGAAAAGAACAGAAACAGCATGATCGCCACGAGCACGAGCATCGCCGCGCGCGCAACGCGTTGCAACACGGTCGCCTTCATGTTCCTCTCCTCCGTTTCGTACGCAGCCGCACGGCATAGAGCGCCCACGCAAGCGGCGGCAGCACAAACGCGAACAGAACGAAAGCTACCCACAGGAACCTGCCGTAAAATTCCTGCACAACGAGGTAGCCGTCGTTGAACGCTATGACCAGCGCGAGCAGCACGGCGTTAACGACGAGCGAGCTTACCGCCGCCGCGGGACGGACGTTCCTGCCGAGAGTCTGTTCTTTGGAGAGCGCGCCGCACACGCATGTGACGCACAGCTGGATATACAGCACGAGCGCGAACAGCATGCACGCCTCCACGCCGTACACCGCCAGCAGATCGAGCCTGCCCACGAGCGAGAGCGGACCGAAGAACAGCGCCGTCTGGCTTATGGCAAAATATCTGTCGGGCGAAAGCGTGGAATAAATGCCGTAAAACAGCGCAAGGAAGAGCATAACTCCCACGCCCGCGGCGGCGTAGCTTATCGTTATCTTAGCGCAGTCGCCCCTGTTACACCTGAACCTGCCCATGAACATGAGCATCACCGCGCCGTCGGCAAAGTTATACAGCGCCGAACGCGCGCCTGTAAACAGTCCCTCCGCGGGCGTCTTCAACACGGGCAACAGCCACGAGAGGTTGCATTCGCCCACAGACATTACGGCAAGCACGGCAAAGCACAGAGCGAACACGGGCATGGCGATGTCCGCCACCCTGCCCGCGTTTCGGATGCCTTTTGCCCCCACATATACCGAGAATGCAAAAAAGGGCACGAAGGTGATGAGCGAGGGAATCGTATCGTAGAAAATATACTGCACGAACAGCTTCTGCGCGAGCATGGGAAGCAGCGCGGCGGCGCAGAAGAACAGTGCGAACAGCCATTGCAGTATCTTTGAAAACACCCTGCCGAAGGCAGCTTCCGCAAGGCAAAACAGCGTTTTATCTGTCTTCGTGCACAGATATGCCACCGACCACACGACGGCAGTCTGAAGCGCAAATATGACCAGCGCGGGAAAGACGAGATCGTTGCCGCAGTAATACGAGAGCATGGCGGGCATCATGAGCAGCTTGCCCGCCGCCGAATACGCGAACATTATAAAGCACACCTGGCGCGTGCACAATTCAGTCTTTGCCATCTTTCCTCCTAACCTTAAGGCGCACCTTATTTTTGCTGCCGAGCACGCGCGGGCGGCGCGACAGCGAATACATAGCCGACTTTATCCCCCCGTCCTTCAGATCCGGCGCGATGAGAGGCGAAAACGGAGCCGTGAGCGGCACCCCGTAGGACTGCTCGGTGACCAGATAGCTGACTATGAAGCATGCAAGCAGCACTATGCCGAACGTACCCACGCTGCCGGCGATTATAAGGGCGAGCCAGCGCAGCGTGGCGGTAGTCTCCACGAGGTCGGGCACCACATACAGGCAGATGGCCGAAAATGCCACGATTATTATGGCGGGGGTGGAGATTATGCCGGCCGTCACCGCCGTTTCGCCCAGCACGAGCGCGCCCACTATGGATATCGCCAGCCCCACGTATTTGGGCATGCGCACAGACGCCTCGTTTAACACTTCGAGCACGAAGAGCGTTAAAAACATCTCTATGCCGGGCGAAAGAGGCAGTCCCGAGACGGAACTGGAGATATTGAGCAGCAGCCTGAACGGTATGAGCTGAAGCTTAAAGAGCTGCGCCGCCACATAGGTAGCGGGCAGGAATATGCCCACCACGACGGCGAGCAGTCGCAGAACGCGCAGCGTTGAGGCCCTGTATGAGGAGATGTAGTAATCTTCCGCCGACTGGAAGTCCTCCGCGAGCATATAGGGGACGGTGAGCGCTATCGGCGAGCCATCGACGATAAGCCCCACCCTGCCCTCGCACAGCTTGGCGCAGAAGATATCGGGCTTTTCGCAGGTGCCGCACCGTTTGAACAGCGAGCGGGGCCGCGAAGAAATGAACCTGCCCACGTAGGAAGAGTCCGCCACGATATCTATCTCGTTGGCGGCGATCTGCCTTTTGAGCTTTTCGGGTATTTCGGGATTGCACACGTCCTCGAGATAGCACACCGTGACGGCGGTATCGGAACGCCTGCCGGTCCGTATCGTATCCAGCCGCAGCGCGGGACTTCTGAGCCTTTTGCGCACGAGCGCGCAGTTTATTTTCAGATCTTCCACGAACCCCTCGCGCGGGCCCTTGACAACGACCTGCGTGGGCGGCTCGGTTATCGCCCTTGCGGGCGGCTTTGTCAGCCCGATGGAGAGATACCCGTCCTCCCCGTCGGCGAGCAGCACGGCGCTGCCGTAAGAGATCTCGTCTATGGCGCCTTCCGCGTCCCCGGCCTCCTTTACCTCGGGCGAGGCGAGCATTGCGCGCACGTCTGCAATACTGCAGTCCTGAGGGGCCGCGGAGAGCGGCTTTACCACGAGCTCGCCCAGCTGCAGCTTGTCCACCAGCCCGTCCACGTAAACAAGGGCGAACTTTTTACCGTGCGAGGAGGAAAATTCATAGGTTATCACATCCGCGGAACTGAGCACGGATTTTATCTTTTTTATGCCTTCCTGCAAGTTTTGCATACCGATATTATGGGAAAGGGCTACATTTTTATGAGCGGCGGTTGACTTAAAGCCGCGCAGATGGTAAAATTTATCTGTTTACAAGCGAGGAAAAGTTATGAAAATAGATTACGACGCGAGATATTTTTCGCCGAAAGACGTGCTCGAATGCGGGCAGATATTCAGGTTCGAGGAGTTTGAAAGGGGCTATAAGGTGTTTTCCGCCGACAGGGCGTGCTACGTTTACACCGAGGGCAAAAAGACCTTTATCGAGTGCGACGACGGCGACTATTTTTACAATTTTTTTGATTTGGGGCGGGACTATGCCGCGATAAACGAAAGCGCGAAGGCGTTCGGCGTGCCGCTGCTTGCGCGCGGGGCAAAGCTGGGCGCGGGAATAAGGCTGCTGAACCAGGATGCCGAGGAGATGATATTTTCCTTTATAGTGTCGCAGAATAACAATATCCCGAGGATAAAGAGGATAATAGGCAGGATGTGCGAAAAGCTCGGGCAAGAGCGCGAGTTCATGGGTCAGATCTACCACACTTTTCCCAAGGCGTGCGACATAGCCGCGCGGGATGCGGCGTTTTTTAAGGCGCTGGGCGCGGGATACAGGGACGCCTACCTTGTCGCCACGGCAGACCGCATAGCAAAGGAAGGTATTGAAAGGCTGTATGGCCTGCCCACGCCGCAGCTGAAGCGCGAACTTACCACATACACCGGAGTGGGGCCGAAGGTGGCCGACTGCATAAGCCTGTTCGGGTTCGGCAGGCGCGAGAGCTTCCCCGTGGACACCTGGATAGAAAAAATTTACCGCGAAGACTTCGGCGGCACGCTTAAAGACAGAAATAAGATAAACGCCTATTTTTGCGGGCTGTTCGGCGAAAACGCCGGATACATGCAGCAGTATCTGTTCTACGCAAAGCGCGAGGGAATGTAATTTTCCGCGCAATGCGGGCATAATATTACATAGCCGCACGCGGCGCAAAGGATCTGTACATATGCCCGATTACTTCACACACTACCTCGCCGCGGCAGAAATTTTCAGGCGGCTGGACAAGAACAGCAAAGACACCTTAAGCCGTGACGGCGATCTGTACCTTTTAGGAGCGCAGGGGCCGGACGTATTCTTTTTTTACGGCCTGAGCGTAAAGCACAATCCGGGCAGAATGCTCCACCGCGCAGACGCCGCACAGCTTTTTTCCGCGCTTATGCGCGGCAACGCCGCATACTGTGCGGGCTGGGCCACGCATTACGCGCTCGACAGCTCGGTTCACCCTGTAGTATATGCCTATGAACGCGCACACAGGGGCATGCTGCTGCACCAGAAATTCGAAGCCGACCTCGGACTTTACGTAAGCAGGCAGCTGAAAAAAGAGCGCATGATAATGCCTGAAAAGCGGCTTATCGCATGCGCGCCCGCCGTGTGCGACAGCGTGCGCAACGTCCTGCCGTTCATAACCGCGGCGGGCACTTCGGCCTGCCTGAAGAGACACTATCTGTACACGAGGCGCATATATGCTGGGCTTTCGGAAAAATATAAACTGAAGGCCGACTATGCACCCGCATACGAGGCGTTTGAACGCGGCGTGGAGTTGGGCATAGCCACCGTGCGATGCGTGCTGCAAAATAATATCGACCCCGAAATATTTTCGAGGTCGTTCCTTGAAAAATAGCGCTTCCGCCGCTACAAAAATCTGTAATTTATGCGATCGCCCCGAAATATGCCTCATTCATCGGCATCTTCTCCGGGGCGGTCTTCATTCTGCCCGCCTTCGCACGCGAACACCTTATCGTAGACGGAGTGCGCGGAAAAGCCGGCGCAGAGTTCGTCCTGCGTGACCTCCCGCCCCGATTCGGTGCGGAATATCACATAGTGTTTGTCGCTTAAAAACCTGATGGCCTTGCGGTAGGTGAGCTCCTCGTCGGCAAGCACGTATCTCACCTCAAGCCCGCGCCTGAGTTTTTCGGGCGCGGCAAAATTTATTTTGCAGGCGGGCACGGGGCGCGTGAACGCCGAACAGAGCAGCAGCGCGCAGAACGCCACGCCGTTCAGCCCCGCCCCGAACATTACCGAGAGCACGGCCAGCGCGACGGCGAACACCGCGGTGAGCACGCGGAGGACGATATCGGCGGCGCGTTCGGGCATTATTCTGCACAGCAGGCAGCGCGCCGCCCTGCCGCCGTCGAGAGGATAGGCTGGCAGCAGGTTTATGGCCAGCATTACGACGTTTGCCTGCATGAGTATATCCGTCCAGGCATATGTGTCGGGGAAGAACCACCACAGCCCCGCCAGCGCCACGCACAGCGCGGCGTTTACCGCGGGCCCCGCAAGCGCGAGCCGCAGCTCGTCGCGCGCGGAGATGCCATCGATGTTGCACACGGCGGCAGCGCCGTAGGGCATGAGCGTTATCTTTGAGCAGTAAAAGCCCATGCCGCAACCGCAAAAAATGTGACCGCACTCGTGTAAAAGCGCGGTCAGCGTGTATATGACGAATACCGGCAGTCCGCCGAACAGCGCGGAGAGCAGGCCGACCGCAACGAACAGCGGATGGACGGAAATTTTCAAGCCGTCAGCTGTTCCACACGGGGAGCGCGCCCGAGAGCGTGTAGCCGTTTATCGGCTCGCCGCCGTTGTACATGCTCACAGAGACTTCGGCCGAGCCGTCGGAATAGCCCACGGGCACATTGCCCGCCACCTCGTCGCCGACGGAGCAATAGACGTCGGTGAGCCCGTTTATTACGCTTCTGAACGCGGAAGTGTGCGCTATTTCCACAGAGTAGCCGTTTTCAAGCTCGGTCACCGCCGCCACCTCGCCCTCTGTGACGGGATATACGGCGCAGTCCGCAGTGAAGGTGATCACGCCGGAATCGGATACCGAGACTTCGGCATCGGAGAGCGCCGACACGACGGGGAACAGCTCGAAGTCGGTGTATGCCGCCTCGGCGGGGGCGGGATCGGTTATCGAACGTATGAAAGTGTTGATGGCGCTGGCGGGCATGAACACGTTTGTGAGAAATATGCCCACGGCGAGCAGACACGCGGCGGCGATCTCCGCCACGAGCACCCTGCCCGACCTGTCTGCAAGGGTTGCGGCAAATGCCGACTTTGTCTCCTGTCTGGGCGGAACGGTGAGATCTTCGGGACAGACGCTGTCGCCCATGCGCTCGTTTACGCTGTCGACGACCTGTTCTTTGAGGTCATCCTCCCCCTTTGCCTTCTTTTTGAAGAATGGCTTCTTTTTTACCACGCTTACCGTGCTCACGGGGACCTCGAGCATCTGCGCGTATTCAAGTTGCTGGTCCATAAGACGCCTCCGTTTGGTTTTTATACCCTAATTTATGCGGGCGGCGGCGGGCATAGAACGGCGGGCGCGATAAAAACTTTGACGCACTGCGGCGATTTATGGGCAAAAGCGGGCCGCCCGCAAATTTGCGGGCGGC
>DVIK01000005.1 GCA_018711385.1 Candidatus Coproplasma avistercoris | reverse complement strand
TTCGAGTCGTGCGCGTTCGACCACTCCGCCATCTCTGCACAGCTATTTGATTTTATAACATTTTTGATCAAATTACAAGCGATTTTCTGCTTGTTTCCGTCTTTTTTTAATTTTGCGCGCGCTTTTGGCTGCCGGTCGGGGTCTGCCGCTTCAGTTTTGCGGACGGGTTGCGGAGGAAATTTAAGATCGGACAACGATCATATAAGCTGAACTTATATTGTGATTTGTCGTGTTTCAAGGCGTTGCGCAGCTTAAAAGCGGCGGAAATGTTGCATATCAGAACAAATATTAGCAAAACTTATAGCTTTTATAAAAAATCGTTATAATTTTTTTTGTGCTCAGTGTTTGGCAAAGAGTTAAGCGTATGTTATAATTGCTCTAATGAAAATCAAGTGCGCCGTGCGGCGCGCGTCAGGAGTAATTGTATGACATATGTTGAGAGAGTTTTAAGAAATCTTAAAAAGCGCAACCCTAACGAGCCTGAGTTCCATCAGGCAGCGACGGAGATCCTCACGACGCTTGCGCCCGTAGTGGAAAAGCACCCAGAGTATGAAAAGGCGGGACTGCTCGAAAGATTTGTCGAGCCTGAAAGAGTGGTCATGTTCCGCGTGCCCTGGGTAGACGACAAGGGCAAGGTGCAGGTAAACAAGGGTTACAGGGTGCAGTTCAACAGCGCCATAGGCCCCTACAAGGGCGGTCTTCGCTTCCATCCTTCGGTGAACCTTTCCATAATCAAGTTCCTCGGACTTGAACAGATACTTAAAAACAGCCTCACCGGCCTCCCTATCGGCGGCGGTAAGGGCGGTTCCGACTTCGATCCCAAGGGCAAGTCCGACCGTGAGATCATGGCTTTCTGCCAGGCATTCATGACCGAACTCTACCGCCACATCGGCGCAGATACCGACGTTCCCGCCGGCGATATCGGCGTAGGCGGCAGGGAGATAGGCTATCTGTTCGGGCAGTATAAGAAGATCCGCAACGAACACGTCGGCGTGCTCACCGGCAGGGGCCTCACCTACGGCGGCAGCCTTGTAAGGACCGAGGCCACGGGATACGGCCTTATTTACATCACCGAAGAGGCGCTCAAGGCCCGCGGCGACAGCTTCGAGGGCAAGACTGTAGTTATATCCGGCTCCGGCAACGTTGCCATCTACGCCTGCCAGAAGGCTCAGTCCCTCGGCGCCAAGGTGGTTGCGATGTACGACTCCAACGGCTATATCTATGACAAGAACGGCATAAACCTCGAGGTGGTAAAGGATATCAAGGAAGTCAAGCGCGGCAGGATAAAGGAATATGCCGAGCGCGTGCCCGGCTCTGTTTACACCGAAGGCTGCAAGGGTATCTGGACGATCCCCTGCGACATAGCTCTTCCCTGCGCAACGCAGAACGAGATCGATGCAGAGTCTGCGCAGATCCTTGTGAACAACGGCTGCAAGTATGTGGGCGAGGGCGCCAACATGCCTTCCACGCTCGATGCCATCGAGATTTTCCAGAAAAACGGCGTTGTGTTCCTTCCCGCCAAGGCGGCGAACGCTGGCGGCGTTGCTACCTCAGCGCTGGAGATGGCGCAGTCCTCCGGCAGGATGTTCTGGACGTTCGAAGAGGTGGATGCTAAGCTCAAAAACATAATGGTGAATATCTATCACAACATAGACGAGGCCGCAAAGGAGTACGGCTACGAGGGCAACTACGTCATGGGCGCGAACATCGCGGGCTTCAAGAAAGTTGCCGACGCGATGATGGCCCAGGGCGTTGTCTGATAAAATTTTATCGCCTGAATGTGCGGCGGAACCGTTTAGTCGGTTCCGCCGCATTTTCGTGCCGTAAACCGCGGGCAGGCAGCCGGCGCTGATAAAAAATACCTTTGACCAATTCGTTTGACTAAACGGCCGTAATATTATAAAATAACATACAGGTAAAGATTATGAGATTGGTTGTAAAGGTAGGTTCGTCCACGCTTTCGCACAGGACGGGCAAAGTTAATCTTAGGATAATAGACAGGTTGTGCAGAGTGCTTGCAGACCTCGACAACGGCGGCAACGAGGTCATCCTCGTCTCTTCCGGCGCGATCGCCATGGGCGTGAGCAAACTCCATCTGCCCGAAAGACCCGCCGATATCCCCGGCAAACAGGCTGCGGCGGCAGTGGGGCAGTGCGAGCTGATGTACACTTACGATAAGTTTTTTTCCGAGTATGACCGCACGGTGGCGCAGATCCTGCTCACCGCCGAAGACGTCGAAAATCCCGAGAGGCGAAATCACTTCGAAAATACACTCGGGCGGCTGCTCTCCATGGGCGTAATCCCCGTCATAAACGAAAACGACACCATAGCCACCAAGGAGATCGCCGTCGGCGATAACGATACGCTCGCCGCAATAGTCGCCGTGAGCGTAAAGGCCGACCTGCTTGTTTTGCTTACCGATACGGACGGACTGTACACGGGAGATCCGCGCACGGACAGCAGCGCGAGACTGGTGGACGTGGTGGAGGAGATAACTCCCGAACTGTATGCCGCCGCGGGAGGTTCAGGCAGCAAGCTCGGCACGGGCGGCATGTGCACCAAGCTGCAGGCCGCCGTGATGTGCATGGACAGCGGCATGGATATGGTGATAGCGCGCGGCAGCGACCCTTCCGTGCTCTACGATATACTTGAAGGTAAGAGCGCCGGAACGCGCTTCAAGGGTAAAAAGTCATGACTACTCGCGATATACTTGTCAGGGCAAATAAGGTAAAGGCGGCTGCGTCAATGCTCGGCGCTGCTGAAAAGAATGAGGCGCTGCTCGCAATGGCAGACCGTCTCGTCGCCGACGCCGACGCCATACTTGCGGCAAATGCCCTCGATGTCGAAGCGGCGGAGGGGAGCATATCCGAAGTGATGATCGACAGGCTGCGTCTTGATAAAAAGAGAATAGAGGGCATGTCGGATGGCATTCGTCAGGTGGCAGCCTTGCCCGACCCTGTCGGAAGGGAACTTGATAAAGTGATCCGCCCCAGCGGCATAGTCGTCACCAAGCTCAGCGTGCCTATCGGCGTCGTTGCGATAATCTATGAAAGCAGGCCCAACGTCACTTCGGATGCCGCCGCGCTGTGCATAAAGAGCGGCAACGTATGCGTGCTGCGCATAGGCAAGGAGGCCTACCGCTCGGCGCGTGCCATAGTCGAGGCGATGCGTGCGGGGCTTGCGTGCGTCGGGCTCGACAGGGATCTCATAAATCTCGTTGAGGATACCTCCCGCCAGAGCGCGTCCGACATAATGACTGCAACGGGGCTTGTAGATCTTCTGATACCGCGCGGCGGCAAGGGGCTTATAGATGCCTGCGTACAGAATGCGAAAGTGCCCTGCATACAGACGGGTACCGGCATCTGCCATGTGTATGCAGACGCTGCTGCCGACAGTAAAATGGCGCTTAAAATAATTGAAAACGCCAAGTGCAGCCGCCCCTCGGTGTGCAACGCGATGGAGGTATGCCTTGTAAACGGCGGCATTGCGCAGTCATTCCTGCCCGAGCTGTGGCAGAAGCTGGTGGCTGAAAGGCCGGTAAACCCCGTATTGTTCAAGCTGGACGAAAGATCTTACGCCATACTCGGCGGCCGCGAAAACTGCGTGCCGGCGGGCGAGGGCGACTTCGACAGGGAGTTCCTCGACTATGTGATGGCGGTAAAGGTAGTGGATTCGGTGCAGCAGGCTGTGGAGCATATCGCTGTTCACTCCACGGGGCACAGTGACTGCATAGTCACCGAAGACGAGGCAGCCGCTTCGTATTTCGTCTCCGCGGTGGACAGCGCCGCAGTGTACGTGAACGCCTCAACCCGCTTTACCGACGGCGGAGAATTCGGGCTGGGCTGCGAGATGGGCATTTCCACGCAGAAGCTGCATGCGCGCGGGCCTATGGGGCTGAACGAGCTGACTTCGTATAAATATGTAGTGCGCGGCGAAGGGCAGATAAGGTAGTGCAGGAATAATTATCCGGTCTGCCTTAAAAATTAACTGCGTTGAAAAATTGACTTTGTTTTTATCTGACTATATAATATTAATGTATTAAATTTTGCAAAAGGAAGTACCCGCTTTACCCATGTTCAATGTTGAAAAAGATATTTACTATGTCGGCGTAAACGATCATTCCGTAGACCTGTTCGAAGGCATGTACAAGGTGCCCGACGGGATGTCTTATAATTCCTATATTATAAAAGATGAAAAGGTCGCCGTGCTCGACACCGTCGACGCGGCCTTCGGCAAAGAGTGGATGACCAATGTGAAAGCTGTGCTCGGCGACAGTCAGCCCGCATATTTAGTCGTTCATCACATGGAGCCCGATCATTCGGCAAATATTCTGGCATTCATCAAAGAATACCCTTCCGTGCAGGTCGTGGGCAACGCAAAGACCTTCACCATGATAAAGGAGTATTTCGGATTTGAAGTAAAAAATGCGCTCACCGTTGGCGAGGGCAGCATCCTTTCCCTGGGCAGGCATTCGCTCCGTTTTATCATGGCTCCCCTCGTGCACTGGCCGGAAGTGATGTTCTCTTACGACGAAACGGATAAGATACTTTTCTCTGCGGACGCGTTCGGCAAGTTTGGCGCGCTCGACGTGCAGCAGCCATGGGACGATGAGGCGCGGCGCTACTACATCGGCATAGTCGGCAAGTACGGAGTGCAGGTGCAGAACGTGCTCAAAAAGGTGTCTATGCTTCAGGTGGACAAGATCTGTCCTCTGCACGGCCCCGTGCTTGAAGGCGGTCTTTCGCATTACATAGGGCTGTATGACACATGGTCGTCTTACCGCCCCGAAAGTGAGGCGGTGATGATTGCCTATGCGTCCATTTACGGCCACACCAAGGCCGTGGCCGGCATGCTTGCCGATATTCTTAAAAAGGCGGGCAAAGAGGTGGTGCTTGCAGACCTCGCCCGCACCGACAGGGCGGAGTGCGTGGCGCAGGCGTTCAGGTGCAGCAAACTCGTGCTCGCCTCGGTTACCTATAATGCCGAACTGTTCCCCTGCATGAGGGAATTCATCGACTGCCTTGCCGAGCGTAACTTCCGCGCAAGGAAGGTGGGGTTCATCGAAAACGGCACGTGGTCGCCCATCTCTGCCAAGCTTATGCGCGAAAGGCTTGCTTGCTGCAAAGATCTCGACTACATAGAAAATACGGTAAAGATACGCGCTGCATTTTCTGCCGAAAATGCAGCTGAGATTGAAGCGCTTGCAAACGAACTTATCTGACACGCGGGGAAACATTCAATGAAGGCAATTAAAAAACTTTGGGCAGAGTTCAAAAAGTTTATAACGCGCGGCAATGTAATTGATCTTGCGGTAGGCGTTGTGATCGGCGCCGCGTTCACCGCGATAGTTACAAGTCTTACGAACGACATAATTATGCCGCTCATCAACTGGGCCGTCGGCGGCGAGGAGAACGGCATTTCGTCGCTGTGCACAGTGCTCAAGGGCGTGTACATAGACGACGGCATGGGCAACCGGGTGCTCGACATGGAAAATTCACTGGTGATAAACTGGGGCACGCTCATACAGGCAGTGCTTGACTTCATCCTGATAGCTATAGTGGTGTTTGCCATAGTCAAGATAATAAACACCATAAGGGACGCGGGCACAAAGCTCGGCACAAAGGCCGGCCGCGATAAGGAACTCAGGAAGCGTGCAAAGAAATTCGTTAAGCAGGGCATGGCTGCCGACGAAGCCAGGGCAAAGGCGGAGGCGGAGCTGCTTGCCGAAGAGGCGCCTGCCCCCGAAGAACCCCCCAAACCTACGACTGAGGAATTGCTTGCGGAAATAAGAGATCTGCTCGCCGCAAATTCAAAAGTTTCCGACGGTGCGCAGGAAGAAGACAAATAACATAAGTTTGTTGTACGGGGCATGATTCGTGCCCCGTCATTTGAATATTCAGGGCGGCGGAAGGCCGCGCGCCCGGGAGTAACTAAAGAGATGAAAAGATTGCTTATAAGGAGCGCCCTTTTTGCGGGCAGTTATCTTATTATCGCCATATTGCTCGAAATACTTACTTTCGTGTGTATGGGACTGGGAGTCCTTCCGACCTATTTCGGCCTGGATCTGGCGGTCATTCTTATAATCGCGCTCATAATATTGGTCATTCCGAACGCGCCCGCCCAGCTTGCGATTTTTTCGTTCGTTCTCGTCCTGCAGATAGTGCTGTCGATCGCAAACGAGGCGCTGTATTCCATGAGCGGCATGGTGTTCAGTTTCAGCATGCTCAATCTCGTTTCGGAAGTGACGGGCGTCGTCGACGCTAGCTTCCTCAACTGGTGGCTCATTGTCGGCGCCGTTCTGTTGTTCGGCGGCTCACTTGCCGGGCTTATAGTGTTTACTCGCAAGTACGCCGTTCCCAAGGGTACGTTTACCCGCAACGCTGTGATCATAATGCTCGTGGCGTTTATACTTGCCGAATGCTGCGCAGGCATACTCTATGCGTTCACGGTAGAAAGTTTTTCAGCGTCGGAGAGCATCTTTACGGAAGATAGGGACGAGCTGAGCATCTTTTACGACGAAAGCGAGCTGTATTCCGAGCAGAAATTTACCGCCAAGGCCTTCTGCGAGTTCGGCACTTACGGATATTTTGTCGTGAATATCGGCAACACGCTCTCCGGCTCCACTTATGTGGATGAAGTGGGCAGTGATGAGATCGATGACTATTTCAGGGAAGGCGAAATGAGCAGCAGCGTCTACGGCGAAGATATCTATACGGGCGCCATCGACGGTAAAAATGTAGTGCTCATCGTCATAGAGTCGGGCGAGTGGTATGTGATCAACAAGGAGTACACTCCCACGCTGTACGCCATGGCAGAAGGTGGGATCGCCATGACCGACTTCCACGCAAGGGACAAGACCAACTGCTCGGAGGCGCTCTCCATTATGGGCAGCTATCCGTCTGTGGTCGGACTTGAACCGGCAAATATAGCCGGCACGAGCATACCGTATACATATGCCAACATACTCTCCGGCGAAGGCTACACAGCAAATTATTTCCACGCCAATACCGGGGATTATTACGACCGCAACAAAGTGTTCGGCAGCATGTACGGCTATAAGTACACACACTTCCTCGAAGATATGACCATGCTCCCCGGCAGTACCGATAAAGACGGGTTCAACGATCTCGATAAGGATTCCAATATTTTCAGATGGTACATGGACGACATCACAAAGACGGACGGCGGCCCGTTCTTTACGCAGATCATGACGCTCACTTCGCACGGATCGTATAAGGATCTATACGATCTCGGCAACTACCCGTTTGCCAGCACGCCTTCGGCAAAGGGCGAAGTTTCTACGGGAGAGATGAGCGAGGAGAAGAAGGAGCGTTTCTCGGAACAGTGCCTCGTCAAGGGCATGGAGGAGTATTACGAGCTGATCGACAGGTTCCCGCAGACGTTCGTGAGCGGCACTGCGGGCATAGACGAGGATTATCTCATGGAGCAGGAGCGCTATGAAGAGATGTTCCTTCGCTACAAGCGCTATCAGGCCGGTATAATGGATCTCGACCTCGGCGTCAACATGCTTGTAAAAGACCTCGAAAGCCAGGGTAAGCTCGACGATACCGTGTTTATGTTCTATGCCGACCACTCGGCCTATTACGATCAGATGAACTATCTGATGAAGGGTATAGATCCCTCGGAGTTTTACAACACCAATGTCTATACCGTGCCCTGCTTCATATGGTACGGCGGCAGCATGGATCTTAAAGTCGAAGCGATCGGGCTTGAGGAGTATTCCGGCATAAACTTTACCGCGAGTAAGGATCTTGACAGCGCACTGCAGGCGGGCACAAAGATCGACAAATTCTGCAATACGTACGACGTGTTGCCCACACTGCTGCATCTGAGCGGATACAGTTACAACACAAGGCTCTATCACGGCGTAAGCATGTTTTCCAAACTGGAGAGCGTGTTCGTGAGCCACGAGTCGGGTATCTTTATAGACGACGTGTATTTCTCGACCATTGACGTCTATGTCGAAAACGGCACCGTGTGGACGCGCTATCCGTTTACCGAAACTTACGAAACGGGCGGATTCGGGCAGTATGTGCTTGATTTCCTTTACGAAGCGGCCGATTATTACAGCGATCAGACGATGCGCGATGCTGTGCTCAAGACGGACTATTTTTCCTCGCGCGATTTTTACGGCGGTCATGACGGAATACAGTACATAGAAAAAGTAAGCTGAAAGGAGAGCGCCGCGGCACAGCCGCGGCGCAATTTTGCATTTATGGAAATCATTGTAAGGGATGTGCGCCCGGACGATATACCGGCGCTTGCGGAGATATATTCCTACTATGTAAAAAATACCGCGGTTACGTTTGAAGACGATGCCCCCGACGAGGAGGAGTTCGGACGGCGTGTAGCCGCCGTGAGACAGTTTTATCCTTATCTTGTGGCGGAAAATGATGGCGTTGTTGCAGGCTATTGCCATGCCGGCAGGTTCAAAGATCGTTCTGCCTACGACTGGTCGGTGGAAACCACAATATACGTAAAGCACGATTGCAGGCGCTCGGGCGTGGGGGCAAAGCTTTATGCTGCGTTAGAGGAGGCGCTCAGAAAGCAGGGGGTAATAAATTTATATGCCTGCATAGCCTGTACAGGGGTAGAAGATGAATACCTGAATGTAGACAGCGTAAACTTTCATGAGCGAACGGGCTACGTTACGGTAGGTACATTTGTGAATTGCGGCAGCAAATTCGGGAGGTGGTACGATATGGTCTGGATGGCTAAGAGCATCGGCGATCATGTGTCCGATCCTGTGCGGCCTATACCGTATAAATAAGTCAAATCATGCCGTATTGTCCGTATTTATATAAATTTGAAGTACTATGTGTGATACAAATATAAAAATAGCATCTTTTTGTGCCTTCTATTTATGGGTTGACAACTATTTTCCTTTTGTCCATGCATACAAAAACCAAAAGTCCGCATATTTTGCGGACTTTTGGTTTTTGGTACTCCCGGCGGGAATCGAACCCACAACGGCCCCTTAGG
>DVIK01000060.1 GCA_018711385.1 Candidatus Coproplasma avistercoris | reverse complement strand
AAGCCTATTCCTGAACCCCCGGACTATCCGGGGGTTTTCTTTATCACAAAAAGGCGCGGGCGCAAATGCGCCCGCGCTTTTATGATGAGGAAGAATGAAAAGAATGTTCGGTTTGCTATTTTTCGCCGTTGTGCCGTTTTATGCTGACCTTGACGGAGCAGCCGTCGGAGGAGATGCCGCTGCATATCGCCTTGATTATATACAACCCCCTGCCGCCCTCGGCAAACACATCGGGCAGGCAGGCGTTCAGCTTGTTGCAGTCGGTACCCGGCGACGAAACGGTTATAACGATGTCGTCGGCGTTAAGCGTACCCTTGAACTCCGCCTCTTCGCCGAGATGCCTTATGACGTTCGTGATCAGCTCGCACGAGACGAGCCTGCTGTCGAACACGTCGTCGTCGTTGACGTCGGCGCTGCGCAGATAATCCAAGAAGGGTTTGAGACATTCATTGAGTTTTTTGAGATCGTCAACCCTGAACGTTATCATTATAAAAGCGCTTCCTTTAATTTTTCAACTATCTTGCGCTCCGCACGCGAAACGAACATCTGGCTCACGCCCAATATCCTGCCCGCTTCGGCCTGGGATTTGCCCTGGACGAACCTGAGCGCGACGACCTGCTGTTCGGTGGGGCTGAGCTTCTTTATTTCGTCGCGCAGCGACTGCATGTCGTCGAATTTTTCAAACGAATCGACAGGGTCGGGTATCACGTCGTACAGCATGCCCTCGCCGTCCTCGCTCTGCACGGTACCGTCTAGGCTTACGGGATGGCGGCTCTCCATCGCCTCCATTATGACTTCTTCGCTCTCCCCGAGTTTTTCGGCAAGCTGTTTTACCGTGGGTTTTACTCCGTGCTCCTTGTAGTATTCGTTTGTCTCTTCGCGTATCTTTGCGCCAAGGGTATATATCCTGCGCGGCAACCGCACCGCACGCGAATAATCGCGGAAATAGTTCTTTATCATGCCCGTTATAGTGGGCGTGACATATGTAGTGAACTGATTGCCGAGATCGGGATCGAACTTTTCCACGCCGAGGATGAGGGCCTCTGATGCGACCTGGAGAAGATCGTCGTACTCCACCCCCCTGCCCGCAAACTTTTTCGCGAGTATCTCGGCTATGTACATATAGTTTTCCACGAGCTTGTTGCGTATCTTTTTATCGCCCGTCCTGCGGTATTCGCGGAACAGCTCGTTTGCCTGTTCGTTTGTCATCATAATTCAAGCGTGACGCCGCATATGACGCCATCGCGCCTTTCAATGCCGCACTTTTCGACCAGCGCGCCTATCAGCGCGAGCGAAAGTTCGTTGTCCGCCTCGCAGGGGGTGCCGCCCTCGCCGCTGAGCACGGCCTTTACGCCATCCTGCACGCTGAACTTTGCGCACAGCCGCTTAAACCCGCTGTTTTTAAGTATGAGGGCGCTCTCCGTTATGCACACCTTGAAATCTTCGGCGGCGTCGACGTCCTTTTCTGCAAGCGAGCAGAACGCCCCGGCGACAAGCCTGAGCGCGGTGTTGAACTCGCTGTGTTCAAGATCGAAACTAACGCAGAATTCTTTCATCAGTCTATCTCCATTATGGTGTCGAGCGCACAGATCTGGAAGAGCTTCTTTATCCTCTGCTGCACGTGCCTGAGCGCAAAGGTGTGCCCGTCCTGCTTGAGGTGTTTGAATATCTTTACGAACGTACCCAGCGTGGTGCTGTCGATAAACGAAAGCGCCGAGCAATCGAACTCTATATCCTTTTTATCGTGATTGTAGATAGCCGTCACCTGCTGGTAAAAGTCGTCCGATACGGCCGAATCGATCTCGCCGTACAGCGCTATGACAAGTTTGTCTTCTGCCGAAATGAGCCTTACGTTCTGCATAGGTATTCTCTCCTTTGCGGCGGCCGCCCTGCCGCCATCGTTTTACAGTTATATATAACCTGCAAGCGCACTGTAAAAACACCGCGCCCGGAAAAAGATATCGATTTGCATAATTTATCGATATTTTGTATAAATATTCACATCGCGGACGTGCGCGCGGGTATTCATTTGACAAAGCCGCGGCTTTGTGCTATTATGATTAAAATAACGCAAAAAAACCAAGTCGCGCAAAAATTTCTGCCGCGGCGAAGGGGGCAGGTAATTTTGGATTTCAATGAAGCCAATCTTTTAGTCAAATATTCATACGCCATCTCCGAACTTGCGGAAAAGAGCGCGCTCTCCAACCGCATAGACCCTGAACTTTATGCAAAGTACGACGTAAAGCGCGGCCTGCGCGAACGAAGCGGCAAGGGCGTACTGTGCGGACTGACCGAGATATCAGACGTAGTTTCATGGGAGGAAAAGGACGGTAAGCGAAAGGAGATACCGGGCATACTGCGCTATCAGGGCTACGACGTAAAGGACATCGTTAAAAACTGCATAGCAGAAAACCGCTTCGGATTTGAAGAGACGGTGTATCTTCTGCTGTTCGGAAAACTGCCCACGCGCGCGGAATTTGAGCAGTTCAACGAGATGCTCTCGGAATTCAGGGTGCTGCCGCGCAATTTTGTGCGCGACATAATAATGAAATCGCCCAGCCGCGACATGATGAACATGCTCGCGAGGTGCGTGCTCAACCTTTACAGCTACGACCCCGACCCCGACAACGTGAGCATCTCCAACGTTTTAAGGCAGTGCCTGCAACTGATCGCGCAGTTCCCGATGCTGGCGATATACTCTTACAGGGCATACCGCTATTACGACACCAACGACGGCTCGCTGGTGATCCACAAGCCGCGCCCGGAGTATTCTACGGCGCAGAACATCCTGCATATACTGCGCAAAGACAACAGCTTTTCCGACCTGGAAGCGAAGGTGCTGGACATTTCGCTCATCCTGCACGCAGACCACGGCGGAGGCAACAACTCCACCTTCACCACGCACGTCGTGACATCTTCGGGCACGGACACCTACTCCTCGATGGCGGCGTCGCTCGGCTCGCTGAAGGGCCCCAAACACGGCGGCGCGAACATAAAAGTCATGCAGATGATGCAGAACATAAAGGAGAACGTGCCCGACTGGAAGCCGTCCACGATAACCGATTACATAGACAAGATCTTAAAGCGCGAGGTATTCGACCACGCAGGCCTTGTCTACGGCATGGGGCACGCCGTGTATACCCTCTCCGACCCGAGGGCAGAGATACTGAAAAAATACGCCGAGAAACTGGCGGTTGAGAAGGACCGCATAGAGGAATTCCATCTCTACGAGACGGTGGAGAACGCAGCAAAGCAACTTATAAACGAGCAACACAAGCTCTCCAAGCCGGTATGCGCGAACGTCGACCTGTATTCAGGATTTGTCTACTCCATGCTCAACCTGCCGGCAGGGCTGTATACGCCGCTGTTCGCCATCTCGCGCGTGGGAGGCTGGAGCGCTCACCGCATGGAGGAACTTATAAACGGCAACCGCATAATAAGGCCCTCTTATCACTGCGTAAAGGACAGCCAGACCTATATACCGATGGACGAACGCAAATAACATACCGTACGCGGCTGCGGCGGGGCGCCTTGAAAGGCGCCCCGCCGCCGTTTTATACGGTCATTTTTCCTGCCTGTAAAAGGGCGCTATCCCGGCCCCGTTCAACCCGCCGGCAAGGCGGGGCGAATATTCCGCAAGGGCATAGTCGGGCGAAAGCGCGGCTATGCAGCCGTACAGCTCGCCCAATACCTCGCGGCGCGCGCCTGCAGGCGTAAGCTTTCTGAACCGCACGACGATGAGCGTATTCCCGCTGCCGTAGTCGGCGGCATACGCGGCCTCTATTCTGCCTTTGCCATGCTCCCGCATGCGCGCAGAAAGTTCTTCGAGCACATCCTGCGCAAGCGCGGTGGCCCTCAGTTCCGTCCCCGGCCTCCATGCCTCGCTGTCCGCCCGCTCCTCCGCAGCCATCAGCTGCTCAGGTCCTGACGAGCGGTATTCGCCAAGCAGCTCCTCGTCGCCGGAAAGCAGCGCGAACCTTCCGATATAGTCGAGGCAGTCCGCGGAAACGGACGGGTCGAGCGCCATTGCCGCCCTGAAGTGCTCCACGCAGCGCCCGTCGAAATCGTCGAAGTATATCCGCCCTTTCAACATATGCGCATATGTATGATTGCATTCCGAGGCAAGGAGTTTGTCCGCAATTTCAATGGCGACGGCGTTATCCACCCCGTAATATGCCTCCATACAGCCGATTAGCTGTTCGGCAGAGAGCGTTTTATCCGCGGCCTTTGCCGCGGCATACTTATCCATTTCCGCCTTGCGCTTCACATAATTTGCCTCGCGCAGGGCGGGATATTCTTTAGCCATATATATGCAAGCCTGCCCGTCCGCACACGCAAGCAGCTTTTCCGTTTCGGCGATATATCCCGGTTCGCTTTCCGCGGCGGAAACGTCGTACCCGCTTACCCCCATTGCCTCCATCCGTTGCCTGAGCGTGGGATGGGAGGCTATGCGGGCGGGAAGCTCGTTTGCGAGCACCTGCTCCCACTTGCCGAGCATTCCCTCCCTGTAAGATAAAAACACTTTCAGCGCACGGGAATATATATCGTGCGGCATCTTTTCGTCCTCGAATATGTCGAAACTAAGTTCGCGGACGGGCATTTCCTGAAAGAGGGCATACATGGTTACCTTGGCGGTGGCGTCTATGAAGAGCTGCTCCGCGCCGGCGGCCTTTACCATATCGTCGGCGAGCTGTTCGTGATGGCGCGTGGCGACAGCTTCGTACATCATGCTCCTGAGCATGAACGACTGTATCGCCGCAGAGAGAAAGGCCGTGCACACGGCATTGTCGTCGCCCCAGCGAAGACGCGCGCGCGACAGCCTGCCCGTGCGCCCCGTATCGGCGTTGACGGCATGGGCAAATTCGTGCAGCATGACAGAGTACAGCTCTTCACTCGTGAGCATGGCGCATTCGATGGCGTTCAATTCAAGATATATGCGGCCGTTTCCCTCCGAAATGCCCGTCGGCCCCATGCCGAGGCATACGGTGTAGGGGCGCTTGCAGCCCGTTTTTTGCGCGGCGCGTTCCACCGTTTGGAATATGAGCGGGCAATCTTTTGCGCCGAGCGAGGCGCGGTCGCTGCCCGACGCCGCCAACGGTGCGAACAGCGCGGCAAACACACCGTAGGAGATGAGCGCGGCGACTATCCCGGGAACGGTATTGAGGTAGTCGTACGCCGCGCCCGCCGCAAGGCAGGCGATTAACAGGAGCGCAAGCAGTCCCGCGGCGGACAGCCTGACCGCAAGGAGACTGTATAAAACGCCCCTTTCGGCACGTGCATAGTCCTCCTCCGTCTCCCTCTGAACCTTTACGCTGTAATCGTATACCTGACGCGCGTTCATTCCGCCGTACTTTTTGTTTTGCCCGGCTGCGACGGCGATATTTGCTATCAGCCATACGGCAAGGGCGGCGGCGCACGCGATGAACACAGCCAAAAATGCAGACGAATCGCCGAATGTAATAAAATACCCGCCCACATATGCCGCAACCACAAAGACGACGGCACACAGTCCTGCAAGTATATGCCTTAAAATGTTCCTGAAACTTATCTTCATTGCATCATTCCTCCCCCGCAACTTCCAAAGCCTTGTTAAATGCGGCATACTGCGCGGCGTTCAGTTCGCGGAACAGCTCTTCATCGGCCTTTAAGCGGAAGTCTGCGGTGAATATGCCGTTGACCTCCTGCTCGACGTCGCACAGCTGGGTATATACCGCCGCGCACAGTCCCTCGCGCAAAATTGCGGGCACCACCTGCTTCAAGTACAGTACTTTGAGGGCGGCGGCAAACTTTGCGCGCGAACGCAAGCGCCTGTAACCGAATGCGCGCGGCACGCCCCCTTCGGTAAAAGAATAGCCGCCGAATTCGGTGAGGGCGAGCACTCGCCTGCCGTCGTTTCTGAGCCTGACCTTCTTGAAGTATATATGCCTGCTGCATACGTCGCCGCCGCCCTTGTCCTGCCAGCCGCTGGCATGATCGTACAGTCTTGTGCCATCGGCGGCGCGCAGCTTTTGCCAGACCTTTACCGCGTCGAACTGGCCCCAGCCCTCGTTGAAGGGCGTCCACAGGCATAAACTCACGCAGTTATACAGCGCCTCTACCGTGCCGAATGCCTCGCGCATGAACGTCTCGCGCGAGCGCGCGTCCGCCCTGCCCATGCCATTATAGTCGGAATCGTTCAGGCGCAGGTCGATGAACGGCCCGAGTTTTATGCGCCACTGTTTATAGGGTGCGCCGCCGTTTACCATGTCCTGCCAGACGAGTATGCCGAGCACGTCGCAGTAGTAATACCACAACAGCGGCTCTACCTTTATATGCTTGCGCAGCATGTTGAAGCCGAGCGACTTTACCTTTTTGAGGCAGTCGAACATCTGCCTGTTGCTTTCGGGCGTGTATATGCCGCGACCCCAATAGCCCTGGTCGAGCAGGCCGCTCTGGTATATCGGGCTGCCGTTGAGCATGAAGTACTGCCTGCCGCCGCACTCCCCGCGCGAAAACGTACGCAGTCCGAAGTAACTTTCAACCCTGTCGCTTCCGCTTGTAACGACTATTTTATACAGCTCGGGCGAGGAGGGCGTCCACGGCCTGCACATCGACGCGTCTATCACAACCGCCCTGCCCGCGGGCACGTCCTTTGCCGAGCAAAGCAGCGATTGCCCCTCATATATGCCGTAACTAACGCTTCCGCCGCCGTACACTTCACATTGAAAAGTGACCGTTTTTGAGGCGTAGTCGGGCGTGATCTTAAGCCCGTGGAGATAGTTTTGAGGCACGCTTTCAAGCCATGCGGACTGCCAGATGCCGCTTATCGCCGTATACCAGATCCCGCCGCTTTTATAGCTTTGTTTGCCCCTGCCGTATATGCAGGAGGAGGCGTCGTCCCGCACGACTATGTGCAGCGCGTTTTCGCCCTCGCGCAAAAACGAGGTCAGTTCTATGGTGAACGGAAGGTAGCCGCCCTCGTGCCCGCCCGCCATGCCTCCATTGCAAAACACCGCGCAGCACTGGTCGCACGCGCCTATGTTGAGCAGCACGCGCCCGCGGTTGAAGCCCTGCGGCAGCGTAAAAGTGCGGCGGTAGTGCAGGAATTTATCGGCAGTCAGCTGCCTGCCCACGCCCGAGAGCGGGCTTTCGGGAGAATAGGGCACCAGGATCTCGCCCTCGAACCGTTCGGGCTCCTCCTCTGACGAGGTTATGGCGTACTCCCACCTGCCGTTGAGCGGGAAGTAGCTGTCCCTTGCAAACTGCGGGCGGGGATATTCGCCCAGCGGTATGCCGCCGCCATCAAATTCAGGTTGGATAATCATTGTCCTTCCCCCTCCTTATGTAAAGATTATATCATGCATGCGGCTTGTTTGCAACGGCAAAAATGCGCGCGGCGCGCCTTAATTGCAAAAAAATGCTTTACCCGCGGCGCGGCGGGTGGTATAATAAAGTAAACATACGTTTTATTGCACTTTGAGGGGGTGTATGCCCATGTATGAGCAGCCTACATTTTTTGAAGACGATTCAGGCCAGCCGCTTGCCGCAAGACTGAGGCCGCGCACATTGGACGAGTTTGCGGGTCAGAAGCATCTTTTGGGCGAGGGCAAGGTACTGCGCAGGCTTATCGAGGGCGACAAGACAGGCTCGATGATATTCTGGGGTCCGCCTGGAGTTGGCAAGACCACGCTGGCGCGCATCATAGCAAACCGCACAAAGGCCAACTTTATAGACTTTTCCGCCGTGACGAGCGGAATAAAGGAGATAAAGCAGGTCATGGAGCAAGCGGAAAAGGGCAGGCGTTTCGGGGAAAAGACCATTCTGTTCGTAGACGAGATCCACCGCTTCAACAAAGCGCAGCAGGACGCCTTTTTGCCGTACGTGGAAAAGGGCAGCATAATACTGATAGGTGCGACCACCGAAAACCCTTCGTTCGAGGTGAACGGGGCGCTTCTGTCGCGCTGCAAAGTATTTGTATTGCAGGCACTGAAAACCGAGGAACTTACGGGGCTTTTAAGGCGGGCGATGACCGATCCGCGCGGCTTCGGCGGGCAGGACGTGGAAATTTCAGACGAAATACTTGCCACGATAGCCGAATTTGCCAACGGTGACGCGCGCAGCGCGCTATCCACCCTTGAAATGGCGGTGCTCAACGGCGACGTGAACGAAAAGGGGAAGATAACCGTGACGCCGGAGACGGTTGAGAACATCACCCAGAAGAAGTCGCTTTTATACGACAAGACGGGCGAGGAGCACTACAACCTCATTTCGGCGCTGCACAAGTCGATGAGAAACTCTGACCCCGACGCCGCCGTGTACTGGCTGGCGCGCATGCTTGAAGCGGGCGAGGATCCGCTTTACATCGCGCGGAGAGTGACGCGCTTTGCCGCCGAGGACATAGGGCTTGCCGACCCGCGCGCGCTGGAGCTTGCCGTGGCCGCATACCAGGCGTGCCACTTTATAGGCATGCCCGAATGCAGCGTGCACCTTACCGAGGCGGTGGTCTATCTCTCACTTGCGCCCAAATCCAACGCGCTTTACACCGCCTACGAGAGCGCGAAGAGGGACGCCCTAACCATGCTTGCCGAGCCCGTGCCGTTAGTTATTCGCAACGCGCCCACAAAACTGATGAAGGAACTTGACTACGGCAAGGGGTATAAGTACGCCCACAACGAAAAGGACAAGCTGAGCACCATGCAGTGCCTTCCGGACAGCCTTTCAGGCAGGGAATATTACCGCCCCACGGAAGAGGGCGCCGAGGCGCGCTTTGCCCAAAGGCTTAAAGAGATAAAGGACTGGAAGGAGCAGCACAAGGATAAAAGTTAAAGTTTTATTTGCAATTATTTGTGCAATGTTTTATTTTCTGTATGCGCATATAAACATATGCGGCAACGCGGAGAAACCGTGCTGCCGCTTTTTTATGTTCCGGTGCACGGGTTCCTCCTCCGCCACCTTAACTTTTGCCGTTTTTTGATGAAAAACGTTTGACTTTGGCGCGCTAAGATATATAATAATTATTACAGTAATAAAACTTACTATTATAGTAAGCAATCTTACTATAAAAAGGGGACAAAAGATGAGCAGTTTTCATCATGCGCTGATGCTCACATACTTCAGCTTTCAGAAGGTCGTAATGGGCGAGGCGCGCAGACTGGGGCTCAGCCCGGGGCAGCCGAAGATCCTCGACTTCCTTGCCGAGCACGAGGATGTAGAACAGAAGACCATTGCAAAGAGCTGCGAAATAGAGCGCGCCTCGGCGGGCAGCATACTCGACGGAATGGAGAACGCCGGCCTTATTGAACGGCGGCGCAAAGAGGGCAACAGGCGTTCGCTTTACGTGCGCCTTACGCCTAAGGGGCGCAGTCTTGCGCTTGAAGTGCGCGAGCTGTTTCGCTGCGCCGAGGACAGGGCGCTTGCAGGGCTGAGCGAGCACGGCAGGCAGGGCTTTACCGCCATGCTGCTTGCCGTTTACAACAATATCACTTCAGAGGCAGACAATGACAAAGACGGACATGACGGAGAACAACGGCGACAAGAAAGGCACAAAGAATCCTGAGAACGGCGATAGCACCGCCTGCGAAGGGCAAAGGCAAAAGTCGCGCAGGGCGCGCATAAGCACCGCAACATTAGCCGAATATATCATGCGCAGTGCTTTGCGCGGGGCTGTTCATAATGTCTGTAGGCGTGAACCTGTCCATTCAGGCAGACCTCGGAACTTCGCCCATATCGAGCATACCCACGGTGCCGGCAAAGGTTCTGGGCTTTGACGACATTGGCGTGACCACGATCATCGTAAACGCTGTGATAGCGCGTGTGCAGATACCCATACTGCGGAAAAAGTATGATCCGATTTTGTTGCTGCAGATACCGGTGAGCACGGTGTTCGGGCTGCTGTGTTCGGCTTCGGGCACGTTCCTGAAGGGTATAGCGCCCTCCGCCTGCCGGAACAACCGGCTGGTATGCATTGCGGGCATAGTACTGGTAGCCGTGGGCGTCAGCATAGAGGTTGCCACAAACGTCACCACGCTTGCGGGCGAAGGGCTTGCACTTTCGCTGAACAAGGTGATACCAAAGATAAAGTTCGGATATATGAAGGTGATAGTCGACTGCACGCTTGTCATGATCGCCGTTATAGTATCCTTTAGCTGCCTGCACGAACTCTACGGCGTACGCGAGGGTACACTTGCCGCGGCAGTGTTTGCGGGTCTCATCGCAAAGCAGCTGAACAAACTCACCATTCCGCTTGCAGACAAATTCTTTGCCCTGCCCCACCGCAAAGAGAGGGCAACCGAAGAAACAACAAGCGATTGAACGGCACATATGCCGCAACCAACGCACTTTATGAAGAGTAAAAGCGCACGCGGCGCGGGGCAAATGCCCCGCGCCGCGTGCGCTTATTTTAATGCTGTATTTACCTTATTTTAATGCTGTATTTACTACGAAATATCATCGGCGGAAGCGTCGCCGTTTTCAGACTGCGTCCCGGACTCGGCAGCTGCCGTCTCGGCACCGGCCTCCGCGACCGCAACGACGGGCTGCGGCGCCTTTTCGGGCACGGCGAGCTTTGCGAACACTATCGCGGTTGCCAGAAGCAGCACGCCGAACACTATCATTACTATGGGAACGGCGCTGTTGCCGGCAATTATCACATCGAGGTCGTAGATGTTTTTATCGAAGAACGCCACCATCTGCGAATTACCGAGAAGCTGCATTATGCCGACAAGCACGGCAAATATCGACGACATTATCATCATGCCGAACGAGAGCGATTTCCCCTTTCCCTCGGTATTTACGGAAAGGCCGGAAAGAGCAGTCACCGAAGCCGCCGAAAGGCCGACGAACAGAATGAAGAACATCACAGTTATTATGCTTTCGCCAATACGCATCTCGTTATAGCCGTTCATGTTGTCTTCCATCCCGGCAATGAACGAGAACAGGTTAGTTATGCCGAGGTCGGTCGAAAGAGTTGTACCGTCCGAGGTTATGCGGAACGACACTACGCCGAACGCGGGCAGGCACAGCAGCACTATCATGAGCGCGACGGCAACAAGCCCCGTTACGCTGCCTTTGAGCGCAGACGCGGTGAGCGCGGTTTCGCGCTTTGCGACAAGATCCGTTACCACAGCCGCCAGCAGGAACAAACCGCCGAGCACTATGCCCGCAATCGTGGCGCCGTTGAGCATTATTTCGATACCGTCGGCGCTCATATCTCCGCTGCCGCTTATGCAGGCAAGAAAGAGCATTATACCCGCAATATAGGAAAAGAACGTAGCGGCGGCAAGTCCGTTCATGCCCTTTTTGGTCTTTTTGAACAGCGTCAGTATGTATTTGACCGCAGTGGAGATAAAGAGCGCCGAAACCGCCAGCAGAATCAGGGCGGTGGCAACAGTGCCCATTATCATACCGCCGCGCATGATTTCGCTCATGGCGTCCGATAAATTGTCCAAAACATCATATGCGTCGCCGAAGAAATAGAAGAAGCCCGTGCTTACACTTACATCCATGCCGGATATGCCGAGCCGGACGCCGATCAGGAACATGAAGATGAAGGCAAACAGCGCAGCGAGCATCGCAAGCCCGTCGGACACATACTTCAGAACTGTCGGCGCAGATACCCTTTTAGGCGCATACGCCTGCGCGGGAACATATCCGTACCCCGCCCCGTAAGCGCCTGCCGCGGGAGCGTTGGTTTGGGCATATGCATCGCCGAATCTGTATCCGCAATACATACAGAACTTGCTGTCCACGGGGAGCAGTTTGCCGCAGTGCGGGCAGGTCACGTTGCCGTCTAACCGCGCGCCGCAGTTTTTGCAGAACAGTGCCTCGTCGGGATTTTCCGTTCCGCAATTGTTACATTTCATAAAACCCTCCTTAAATGTTGCATGATTTAATAATACACGCCCGCGCAGCCGCAAAACACGCCCACGCAGAAGGTGATATTATCCTATCCATATAATTATATCACACGGCTTTCACAAATGCAAGCGGCAAGGGCGGGCGCGGCGCTCATATTTTATTTTTCCTTATCCTTATAAGCGCGGCGACAAAGCAGCATGCGCCGAACATCACCACTGTGCCCGCGAGTATGCCCGCCGCAGCCCCGAGCGGCAGCGCTTCGCCGAAGAAGTTGAGGTTGACCGAAAACTGTTCGGCAAGCCCGTCGGCAAACGGCTGCGACACCGCCTCCGCCATTTCCGCGAGCGCGCCGTCCATAAAGAACCCCCTGAACAATGCCGCCGAGTAGCTGCCCGGCACGAACAACGTGACGTACTGCACACCCTCGGGAAAGGAACTGATGGGCATATATGCCCCGATCAGAAAGCCCGTGACAGTGCCGAGGATGACGTTTATTCCCGTGAACGCACCCTCGGAACTTACAAACCCCACCACAAAGACGAGCAGCGTGGAAGAGGACAGCGCCGAGAGTATGCACACGCCCATACAGCCGAACACATCGGCGGCGGTGAGCAGCCAGCTGCCCGTTGCCGCAAGCCATACAAAGCACACGCACAGCACGGCGAAGCTTATTATCAGTCCCGCCGCCGCCACAGCGAGGAAATATGCCGCCGATGGCAGCCATGCGGGTATGGGCGAGGCAAGAAAATCGTTGGTGACCCCTCTGTTCTTGTCCTGTATCATCGTGCCGCACGCACACAGGGGCACGGTTATGCACGATGTGGCCATCACGCCAGAGAGCATCCAGCTGTCGGAAAAGGCGCGCACGGCGCCGTCGGCAGAGACGCCGAACTCCTCGAGCGCCGCGGTTATGCCGTCCGCCTGCAATCTGCCTATGAACAGCACATACAGCGCCAGCACTATGAGGGGTGCGAGCAGCGAAAAGAATATGTTGGCCCTGTCCTTTACAAACACCTTGAGATTGCGCAGCGTGAGCTGCATCAGCGCGCGGAATACGTTCACATTTCACCTCCGGCATGTCTGCCCGTAACGCTTAAAAACACGTCGTCCATGCTGCCCTTTACGTACTCGAAATCTTCGCACACCTCGGGATATGCCGCAATGAACCTGCGTGCAGACGGGGCATCGGCAAAGTCTACGGCAACAGACGCGCCCTCGTCGGAAAAGGCAGTGCCGCTTTCGCAAAGCGCGCGCTTTATTTTGTCTGTATCGCCGTAAAGCCTGAGTTTGCTGCGGGAGTATCTGTTCTTTAACTCTGCCGGAGTGCCCTCCGCGGCAAGCCTGCCGCCGTCGATTATTACCACGTCGTCGCTGCCGTCAGCCTCCTCCATATAGTGGGTCGTCAGAAAAACGGTCGTCCTTCCCCCTTCGCGCAGCGACTTCACCGCCTCCCACACCTGTTTGCGCGTCTGCGGATCGAGCCCTGTAGTCGGTTCATCGAGAAATAGCAGCTCGGGGCGGTTGATAAGCCCGCGGGCGATGTCTGCCCGCCTGCGCTGCCCGCCGGAGAGCTTTCCGAACGGACGGCCGAGGATATCCCCGAGCGAAAGCATTTCCGTCAGCTCGCCGAGCCGCGCGGAAAAGGCCCTGCCGCAGATACCGTAAAACGACGCGCGCACCGCAAGGTTATCGCGCACGGTAAGGCGGTCGTCGAGCACGGTTCTTTGGAACACCACCCCCACCCTGCGCTTTATTTCGGCCGCCTCCCCGTCGAGGTCATAGCCGCAGATGTTCACCCTGCCACCGTCCTTTTTGAGTATGGAACACAGGATATTTATCGTGGTGCTCTTGCCCGCGCCGTTCACTCCGAGAAAGGAAAACAGGCTGCCGCGCACGACGCCGAAACTCAGCCCGTCAACCGCGCGCACGGTACCGTATGACTTTACGAGATCTTGCACTTCGATTATATGCATAACGCCTCCGCATAAAGGTTTGTGATGCCATTATACCATATAGGCGGCGGCGCCGGCAAGCCATTCCGTTGCACGGCAGCATGGATTGACCGCTTACTATGGCCTGACAACGCCGTTTTACAAAAATATTACACGTGCACGGCCCTTACCTGCAGGCGGCAGTGCCGCACACTCTGCCGGTTCGCGCGCCGCACGGCCGGCGCGGTTCAAAAATAAATTATAAAATACACAATTTACTTTGAAATTGAGTTGACATGCGGATACGTTTTTGCTATAATCGTTAAGCATTGAGTTGATGCACAGGCTTCTGCCGGCGGCAGGTAACGCAGGTAAAGATAAACTTGCGGGTGTAGTTCAATGGTAGAACACTAGCCTTCCAAGCTGGTTGCGTGGGTCCGATTCCCATCACCCGCTCCAAACTTAATGCCGTGCTAAGCTGCTCATTCGCTGCGGCTAATGCAAATTATTTTGCGCCTGTAGCTCAGTCGGATAGAGCAACGGCCTTCTAAGCCGTGTGTCGGGGGTTCGAATCTCTCCAGGCGCACCATATGGCGGGCGTAGCTCAATCGGTAGAGCGCCAGATTGTGGCTCTGGAGGTAGCAAGTTCGAAACTTGTCGCCCGCCCCATTTAATTTTCCGTGAAAGCGGTTTATTGGGGTGTCGCCAAGCGGTAAGGCACGGGATTTTGATTCCCGCATTCGTAGGTTCAAATCCTGCCACCCCAGCCACTGTTTTGGTCCATTAGCTCAGTTGGCAGAGCACGTGACTTTTAATCAC
>DVIK01000059.1 GCA_018711385.1 Candidatus Coproplasma avistercoris | reverse complement strand
TTTCGGGGTCGCCGAAGCGGGAGTTGTATTCCACCACCTTCATGCCCTTGTCTGTGCGCATGAGGCCGAAATAGAGGCAGCCCTTGAAAGTCCTGCCCTCGGCATTCATGGCGTTCATTGTGGGGATCATGATTGTGTTCATGACCTCCTCTTCAAGCTCCTTCGTCCAGAAGGGGCAGGGCGCGAACGTGCCCATGCCGCCCGTGTTGAGGCCCTTGTCGCCATCGAGAGCGCGCTTGTGGTCGCACGAGGTTATCATGGGGACGATCGTCTTGCCGTCGGTGAACGAGAGAACGGAGACCTCTTCGCCCGGGGTATATTTCAGCCCGCGCATGCACTCCTCTATTACCACCCTGTTGCCCGCGGCGCCGAAGGCCTTGTCGAGCATGATGCTCTTCAAGCCCTCTTCTGCCTCCGCAAGCGTGTTGCAGATGAGCACGCCCTTGCCGAGCGCCAGCCCGTCGGCTTTGAGCACGATGGGTGCGCCCTTTTCGCGCACGTAGGAGAGCGCGCTTTCGTAGTCGTCGAAGATCTCGCTCTCGGCGGTGGGTATGCCGTACTTTTTCATCAGCTGCTTGGAAAACGCCTTGCTTGCCTCGATAATGGCGGCGTTTTTGCGCGGGCCGAAGCAGCGCTTGCCGATATCTTCGAGCGCGTCCACCAGCCCTATGGCGAGGGGATCGTCGGGGGCGACAACGTAGTAATCTATTTCGGGATGCGCCTTGGCGTATTCCACCACGGCGGGGATATTCATATAGTCGACGTCGACGTTTTCGGCGATCTGCGCGGTGCCGGCGTTGCCCTTCATGCAATAGAGCTTTTGCACCCTTTTGCTCTTTTTAAGCGCGAGAAGGATAGCATGCTCCCTACCGCCGTTACCGATAACTAATACATTCATAAAAAACCTTTTCCTCTCACGAAATTTCCCCTCTGGCCGAGAGGGAAAATTTCCGTGAATCTGAGGGACTCTGCCCCTCTGGCGGCATCTGCGTGCCCACGATAATATATATGCCGCCATTCACCCCGCTCAGGCGCAGGTATGCGCAAATTGGGGCCTGCTGCGGCGGGAGACCCGCCTTGCGACATTGATTTATTTCACAAATTTTTCGCGCGGACCGCGCGCGAAAAGCGGACGCTTTATCCAGCGCAACACCGTATTGCGAAGCAACTAACGTTTTTGTTTACGCGGTGCAATTCAGCGTTAGTTGCAAGCAAGACAAGGCGCGCGAGGAAAAACCGAGGGAGTTTACTTTGACGTAAATGACCGAGGGTTGCCGCAGCGCAACACAGTATTGCGATGCAAATAACGTTGAATTTTCAGTGTTTGAAGTGACGCTCGCCCACAAACACCATCGCTATTCCCGCCCTGTTTGCCGCCTCCACGCTCTCCTTGTCGCGGATGGAGCCGCCCGGCTGGATGATGGCGGTGATGCCCGCCTTTTCGGCGGCCTCTACGCAGTCGGAGAAGGGGAAGAACGCATCGGACGCCATTACGGAGCCCGCCGCCTCTTTGCCGGCGTGCTCTATCGCCTGCTGCGCCGCCCAGATGCGGTTGGTCTGACCCATGCCTATGCCCGTAGTCCTGCCGGGCTTGCCTATTACTATGGCGTTGGACTTAGTGTGCTTTACCACGCGCCACGCGAACATCATCGCCTCCACCTCTTCGGCGGTGGGCATGCGCTCGGTAACTACGCCGAGGCCGTAAGTCGTCTTTTCCTTGCCCGAGGGGGTGGTGGTCACGTTGACTTCCGCCCTGCGGGAGAACAGGCCCATGTCCTCGTCCTTTATGAGGCACTCGTCGTACTGCTGGACGAGCAGGCCGCCGTAGACCTTCTTCATGTCGCGCGCGCTCGCCTCGCGGCGGGAAGAGATATCCTCTATCCGGAGCAGGCGGATATTCTTTTTGCCCTCGAGTATGGCAAGCGCCTCTTCGGTGTAGGCGGGAGCCATGACTATTTCGATGAAGATTTTGTTTATCTCCGCAGCCGTCCTTTCATCGACGGTGCCGTTGATGGCGAGTATGCCGCCGAACACCGAAACGGGGTCGGACTCGTACGCGCGCATGTACGCCTCGTAGATGTCCTTGCCGGTGCCCACGCCGCAGGGATTGGCGTGCTTGCAGGCGACCACCGCGGGGGTATCGCCGAACTCTTTGAGCAGCTCGAGCGCGCCGTTGGCGTCGTTTATGTTGTTGTACGAAAGTTCCTTGCCCCACAGCTGCTCTGCCGAAGAGAGCGAACCTTTGCGGATGAAAGGTTCGTTGTAGAACATAGCCGACTGCTGGGGATTTTCGCCGTAGCGCAGATCCTGCGCCTTTTCGTAGGCGAAGGTGATGGTGTCGGGATACTGTATGCCCAGCCGGTCTGCAAGGTAGTTGGAGATGAGACTGTCGTATTCGGCGGTGTGCGCGAACACCTTGTACTGAAGGTACTTCTTGGTTTCGAGCGTTACGCCGCCCGCCGCGAGCTCTTCGAGCACCTTGGCGTAGTCCTTGGGGTCGACTATCACGGCGACGTCCTGATAGTTTTTGGCCGCCGCCCTTATCATGGTGGGGCCGCCGATATCTATGTTTTCGATGCATTCGGCAAAGCCGGCGCCGCGCGCGAGCGTGGCCTTGAAGGGATAGAGGTTTACCGCAACGATGTCGATGGTGTTGATGCCCAGCTCGTTAAGCTGCTTCATGTGTTCGGGATCGGAGCGCATGGCGAGCAGCCCTGCGTGCACGTTGGGGTGCAGCGTCTTTACCCTGCCGTCGAGGCACTCGGGAAAGCCCGTTATTTCGGATATACCGATGACCTTTATGCCCGCCGCTTTGAGCGCCTTTGCCGTGCCGCCCGTGGAAATAATTTCAAAACCGTTTTCAATAAGTCCCTTGCAAAATTCAACCACGCCCGTCTTGTCGGATACGCTGACGAGCGCCCTCTTCTTCATCTCCATTATGTAGACCTCGCAAATGATTATTTTTTAGCGCACCGCAAAAGGTACGCATATATGTTGCAACTAATCGAGTACGGCGACCTTTCTGCCGCACTTTTTTATCTTGCCTTCGCACAGCTTTTCAACGCAGTAAGGGAGCAGCCTGTGCTCCTCTGCAAGTATGCGCGCCTGCAGGCTTTCGGGGGTGTCGTCCTCCGCCACCTCAACCGCGCGCTGGGCGATTATAGCGCCGCCGTCGGGCACTTCGTTTACGAAATGCACAGTGCAGCCCGATATCTTAGCGCCGTATTCAAGCACGGCGGAATGCACTTTCAGCCCGTAAAAGCCGCCCCCGCAGAACGCGGGTATGAGCGAAGGATGGATATTTATTATCCTGTCTTCATACCGCTTTATGAAACTTTCGGGGATTATTTTCAGCCAGCCCGCGAGCACTATATAGTCCACCTTAAGGCCTTCGAGCAGCTCCGCAAGCGAAGAATACAGCGCTTCGAGGTCGGGCCAGTCCGCCTTGGCGAATACCTCCGCGCGGATGCCGTGCCTTTGGGCGCGCTCTATGGCGCCTATGCCGTGTTTCGACGCGACGAGCAGCGCGATCTCGCAAAAATGCCGACTTTCGTTGGCGTCTATTACCGACTGAAAATCGGTGCCGCCGCCAGAGGCAAATACCGCTATGCGCTTCATTTTATGAATTTTACCCCGCTGCCCCTGGTAGTCCTGCCTATTTCGCAGCATTCCTCGCCCATGGCTTTGAGCACCTCCATGGCCTTGGAGACGTCGTGCCTGTTCACGCATACTACCATGCCTATGCCCATGTTGAAGGTGTTATACATCTGCCGGTCGGAGATCTCCGCCTTCTCCTGCATGATTTTGAATATGGCGGGGACCTCGTAAGAGCGCTGCCATATTTCGCAGCCCACGCCGGCGGGGAATATGCGGGGGATATTTTCGATAAAGCCGCCGCCGGTGATGTGCGCGATGCCCTTTACCTTTACCTCGTCAATAAGGCGCAGTATGGAGCGCACATATATGCGGGTGGGCTTTAACAGCGCCGCGAGGGGACTGGTGCCGAGGCGGGCGTCGTACCTTTCGAGCTGCGCCCTGTCTTCACCGAACAGCTTGCGCACCAGCGAATAGCCGTTGGAATGCACGCCGCTCGACCTGATGCCGATGAGCGCGTCGCCCGGCTTTATCTTTTTGCCGTTGATTATTTTCTTTTTGTCGACTATGCCCACCGCGAAGCCCGCGATGTCGTACTCGCCGTCGGGATAGAATCCGGGCATTTCGGCAGTTTCGCCGCCGATGAGCGCAGCGCCCGCCTGACGGCAGCCTTCCGCCACACCCTTTACCACGGTGGCGACCGTTTCGGGCGAGAGTTTGCCCGTGGCGAAATAGTCGAGGAAGAACAGCGGGGTCGCGCCCTGGCACACTATGTCGTTCACGCACATCGCAACGGCGTCTATGCCGATGGTGTCGTGCTTGTTTGCCACAAAGGCGTATTTGAGCTTGGTGCCCACGCCGTCGGTGCCCGCCACAAGGACGGGATTCTTTACAGACTTGGGAGGCTGATAGAAACCGCCGAACGAACCTATGTCGCCCAACACGCCGTCGTTATAGGTGGACTGGACGTACTGCTTCATCAGGCGCACCGCCTCGTAACCTCTTTCAACGTCTACGCCGCTGTCTTTATAGGAAATTGCCATAAACTGACCTCGCTTTATTATTCTAATTTAAGTTTGTCCGCCTCGTACTCGTCGGCGGGATAGGGATATTCGCCCGTAAAGCAGCCCAGACAGAAGTCGAGACCTGCCGCACTGCACGACTGCACGAGATGCTCTGTCGAAAGGTAGCGCACGCTGTCGGCGCCGATGACTTCGGCTATCTGCTTTTCGTCCCTGCCCGCGCCGATCAGCTGCGAATAGGTCTGGAAATCTATGCCCAGATGGCACGGGTGCCTGATTATGGGCGAGCAGACGCGCACATGGACCTCTTCGGCGCCCGCCTCGCGCAGCATCCGCACTATCTTGCGCATGGTGGTGCCGCGCACTATCGAGTCGTCTATTATTATCAGCCGCTTGCCGCGTATGTTGGCGCGCATTGCGTTCATCTTTACGGCGAGGCTGTTTTCGCGCTGGCGCTGGTCGGGCTGGATGAAAGTCCTGCCGACGTATCTGTTCTTTGCAAGCGCCTCGGCAAAGGGTATGCCGCTCTCTTCGGCGTAGGCGCGCGCGGCGACGTTTGCGCTGTCGGGCACGCCCGCAACTATATCCGCCTCAACGCCGTAATATCTTGCGAGCAGCCTGCCCGCTTCGCGCCTTGCCGCATATACGCTGCAGCCGTCTATCACCGAATCGGAGCGGGCAAAATACACATACTCGAATATGCACATGCGGCTCTTTTCCGGCACGCCCTCCATCATGTGTGAGGTTATGCCGTTTGAATCTATCACCACGATCTCGCCGGGCTTTACGTCCCTTAAAAAATTGGCGCCGACCGCGTCGAGAGCACAGCTCTCGCTTGCGACCAAAACGTCGTCGTCGGCGGTGCCTATGCACAGCGGCCTTAAGCCGTAGGGATCGCGCACGGCTATGAGCTTGTCCGCCGTCATGATGACCAGCGCGTACGCGCCCTTGAACATGGGGCATGCGCGCATGACGCCCTTTAATATATCGCCGTCCGAAAGGCTGTTTATAAGCACGGCCATCACTTCGGAGTCGATAGTGGTCTGAAAGACGGCGTTCTGCCGGATGAGCTCGTCGCGCAGCCGCTTGGTGTTTACCAGATTGCCGTTGTGTGCGAGCGCCATTTTGCCGCACTTGCCGGTGAACACCACCGGCTGGGCGTTGAGCAGCTGGCTTGCGCCCGTGGTGGAATAGCGCACGTGACCTATGGCGATGTCGCCTTCGGGCAGTTTTTCCAGCTCGCCGCCCGAAAATACTTCGGGCACCAGCCCCATGCCCTTGTGGTAGACTATTTTGTCGGCATATGCCACGGCTATGCCGCAGCTCTCCTGCCCCCTGTGCTGAAGGGCGAACAGTCCGTAATAGACGGTATGCGCGACGGTGCGGTTCTCCGAAGAATATACCCCGAACACGCCGCATTCGTCATGGATCTCAGTCTGAATTTCGTCCATATAGCTCCGATAAAATTTTTATTCCCTGCCGTTCCAGCAGTATGTGCACAGCTTGCAGCGGTCGATGCCGATCGCCTCGATAAGTCCGTCGAGCGACTGGAACTCCAGCGATTCGAACTTGAACTTGTCGCAGATAGCCTTGCGCATCGCCTTGCCGCGCTCCGTGCGGGAATCGGCGTACTCCTCGAGGTGCTCAACCGCGGCGTCGCCTTCGAGCTCGGCCATGGTGCGGCGGGTGATCAGATCCATATCTCCCGACGAACGCGAGAAGTTGAGGTATTTGCAGCCGTACATTATGGGCGGGCAGGCAGAGCGCATGTGCACCGCCTTTGCCCCGTGCGAATAGAGGAAGTCTACCGTCTCTTTGAGCTGCGTGCCGCGCACTATCGAGTCGTCCACGAGCAACAGGCGCTTGCCTTCGATGAGTTCGTGCACGGGGATGAGCTTCATCTTTGCGACCTTGTTGCGTTCCGTCTGGTTGACGGGCATGAAGCTGCGCGACCATGTGGGCGTATATTTTATGTAGGGACGGGCAAACGGCACCTTGCTTGCGTTGGCATAGCCTATCGCATGCGGGGTGCCCGAATCGGGAACGCCGCCCACATAATCGATGGCATGCATGTCGTGCGTCTGCGCGTCGTTGCGGGCAAAGATCCCGCCGTTGCGGCAGCGCATCATCTCCACGTTCACGCCCTCGTACGAGGAAGTCGGGTAGCCGTAATACGACCAAAGAAAGGCGCAAATGCGCATCTTTTCGCCCGCGGGGGAAAGCTGCGTCACGCCGTCGGCGGAGATCTCCACTATCTCGCCCGGGCCGAGCTCCTTATAGTCGGAATAGCCGAGCTTGCGGTAGGCGAAATCTTCGAAGGAGACGCAGAAACCGTCCTCCCCCCTGCCTATCTTTACCGGCAGCCTGCCGAGCCTGTCCCTTGCAGCGATCAGCGTGCCGCGGTCGGTCAAAAGCAGTATGGAGGCAGTGCCGTCTATCTGCTCCTGTGCGAAGCGTATGCCCTCCGCATAGGTGTCCTTGGTGTTTATGAGCGCGGCGACGATCTCGTTGGAGTTGACCTTGCTGCCCGTCATAGCGTCGAAGTAGCCGCCGTTTCTGAGCACCTTTGCGATAAGGCTTTCGGCGTTGTTGATTATGCCGACGGTGCTTATGGCGTACTTGCCCGTCTTCGATACCATGAGCAGCGGCTGAGGGTCGGTGTCGCTTATGCAGCCGATAGCCGCTTTGCCGCGCATGTCGGAAAGCACCCTTTCGAACTTGGTTCTGAAAGGGGAATTTTCTATGTTGTGTATCTCGCGCTGAAGGCCGATCTCACCGTCGAAGGCAGCCATGCCGCCGCGCTTTGTGCCCAGGTGCGAATGATAGTCGGTGCCGATGAACGTATCGAACACCGCGCTGCTGTGTTTTACCGAACCGAAGAAACCACCCATCCGGCTTACTCCCCGGTGAGGCGCTTGAACACTTCGTTGTAGGCGTCCTCTACGCCGCCGAGGTCGCGGCGGAACCTGTCCTTATCGAGGGAAACGTGCTTTTCGGTATCCCACGAGCCTGCCTCCCAGAAGCGGCAGGTATCGGGAGAGATCTCGTCGGCGAGGATTATCTCGCCGTGGAACCTGCCGAATTCCAGCTTGAAATCGATGAGGTCGATGTTGAGGTGTTTGAAGAACTCGATGAGCAGGTCGTTCACCTTAAAGGCGAGCTCCTTTATCCTTGCGATCTCCTGCTCGGTGGCAAGGTTCAGCGCGAGCGCGTGGTAGTCGTTGATGAGGGGATCGTCGAGCTCGTCGCACTTATAAGAAAATTCTATGGTGGGAATGGCGAGCCTGGTGCCCTCCTTTACGCCGTAACGCTTGGAAAAGCTGCCGGCGGCAACGTTCCTTATTATCACTTCGAGAGGAACTATCTGCACCTTTTTGACTACGGTGTCCCTGTCGGAGAGCTGCTCGACGAAGTGCGTGGGCACGCCCTTTTTTTCGAGCATGGACATGAGCATGTTGCTCATCTTGTTGTTTATAACGCCCTTGCCGACGATGGTGCCCTTCTTCTGGCCGTTGAACGCCGTGGCGTCGTCCTTGTAAGACACGATCACATAGTCGGGATCGGAGGTGGCGTACACCTTCTTAGCCTTGCCTTCGTAGAGCTGTTCCTTCCTTTCGAGTTTTTCCATATCTGAATTCTCCTTGAAAAATTGATATCTTGTTGTGCGGGCCGGAAACGGCCTCATTTCAACGCAAATACCCGCAGACGTCCGGCCGCGGGTAAGTTGTGCTTAAAGTTCTTTGAGTTCTGCCTGAAGCGCGGCGTCGTCGCTGTTTATCTTGGCCCTCATGGCAAGTTTGTAGTCTGCAAGTTTGCCCGCTATCTCAGGGTATTTTACGCCGAGGATCTGCAGTGCCAGAAGGCCTGCGTTTTCGCCGCCGTTGACGCCCACCGTTGCGACGGGTATGCCCGAAGGCATCTGCACGATGGACAAGAGACTGTCGAGCCCGCCCATCATGTCTGTCTTTACGGGCAGGCCGATGACGGGCAGCGTGGTGTAGGCGGCTATAACTCCGCCGAGATGCGCAGCCTTGCCTGCGGCGCAGATTATTACCTCGACGCCGCCTTGCTTTGCGCCTGCGGCAAATTCGTGCGCCTCATCGGGCGTGCGGTGCGCGGAGATGACCCTCACCTCCGTTTCAACCCCGAAATCTTTGAGCACTTTTACTGCGGGCTTTACTACGGGGAAGTCCGATTTCGAGCCCATGAGCAAAGCGACTTTTGCCATGTGAAAACCTCCTTGGGAATATAAATGCCCGCGGCGGGCATACTCTTTTTATGGTGATATTTTACGCCGCGGCGATAACCTATATCGCTGCGATTAACCTTTACGCCGTGACCATGCTTAAAAGGCAGAAGCGCGAAGGCGAGGGCAGCCGCACGGGCGACGGAAGGATAATACTTGCCGCCGTGCTCGGCGGAGCGGCGGGTGTGTATGCGGCCATGTTCATAATGCGCTACCGCCTGGAAAACCTTGCCTTTATGGTGCTCATGCCCGTGCTGGCGGTGCTGAACGCCTGCGCGTTTTACCTTTTGCTGAGGCGGCTGCCGCTGCTGTTTGTAACGGCGTGAGAACCGCGGCGCCCGATACATTTGAATTATATCACAACGACCCTGCAAATGAAAACGTTTTGAGAGAACTTTTTTGCAAATTTTATAGATTGTAACAGATTGTAAATGCAAAGCCTCCCGCGCGGCAACCGCGCGGGAGGCTTTGCGCGCCTGTACGGCGCGCATGTTACATCAGAAGGCGCAGAAGTTCTTCGCGCGGGGCGCGGCAGGCAAACAGGTCGGCGCAGGGTTCGCCCTGCGGCCTGAGTTCGGCGACTGCCTTCCCCCCTTTGAGCACCACTATCCTGTGGGAGAGCATGAGCGCCTCGTCGACGTCGTGCGTGACGAACACCGCCGTCCTGCCCTCGCGTTCGCGCAGCCTTAAAAACAGGTCTGCAACTTTCAGCTTGGTGGCAAGATCGAGCGAGGAGAACGGTTCGTCGAGCAGAATGAGCCCGGCGGGGTGAAGAAACGCGCGGGCGAGCGACACGCGCTGCGCCTGCCCGCCGGAGAGGTTGCAGGGGTATTCGCCCGCCCTGTCTTCAAGCCCGACCTCTTCGAGCATGCGGCTCACCCTTCCGGCGTCCTTGCACACCAGCCTTAAATTGCCCGCGACGGTGAGCGACGGCACCAGCCTGGGCTGCTGGAACACATAGGAGCACCGGGGCTGCGGCGATACGCTGCCTTCGAACGGGGTGAGCCCCGCGAGTATGTTCAGAAGGGTGGTCTTGCCGCTGCCGCTTTCGCCGAGTATGCAGGTGACCGTGCCGTCCTCTATGGAAAAATCGAAGTTTTCGTATACGGTGAGCGCGCCGTAACGCTTGGTTATGCCTTTGAGCAGTATCATGCGGAGCCTCCCCTGCGGCGCGTTATGAGCGCAAGTTTGGAAAGCGCCCATTGCAGCAGCCCGCCCGCGAGCAGCGCGCATATGGTTAGAGCGAACATCTGCGCAGTATCCAGAAATACGTTGGACTGGTGTATCATTCCGCCGAGCGAATCGAAGGTGCTGCACATTACCTCCGCCGAGATTATCACCTTGAGCGTGAGCGAAAAGTTGGCGCCCACCTGCGAGAGCACGGGCGGAAGGATCTGCGGGATATATATCTTGAACAGCCGTTCGCCCGCGGATATGCCGTAAACATCGGCCATCTGTGCAAGGCCTGCGTCCATTCCGTCCACCGCCGCCATCATCTGGGAATAGGTTATGGGGAAGAGCATTAAAAAGCCAACTATGACGGGCGCGACGCGCGGCGACGACCAGATGAGCAGCATGAGCGTTATGGCCATGGTGGGCACGGTGCGGAACACCGCGACGAACGGCGCGGCGAAGGCACGCACCCGCGGGAAGGCCGCGCACGCGAATGCGAGCGCCGCCGCGGCCAACAGCGAGACCGCCCAGGAGAGAGCCGTCCTGCCCAGCGACTTTGCGAACGACAGCCAGAACCCGCCCGAGCCGAGCAGCGCGAAAAAGCGCTCCGCCGTGTCGGGAAAAGAAGGAATGACGTAGCCGTCGTTTACGACGGCGCAGGCTATCAGCCACACCGCCCACATGCAGACTATGGCGCCCGCCGAAAGGCATACGTTTATTATTCTGTTTTTTGCCTGAGCGCTCACTTTGCGTTATAGAAGAAGTCGTCGGAGACCGTGAGCTGCAGACCGGAAACTTCGGAATAGCCCGCGAGGAAATCGACGACCTCCTGTCTGCACTGCGCGGCGGGAACGAACTCTATGGCGCAGCGCGAGATGACGGTGGCGTTGAGGTTGTTGGCGTTGAGCGAGCTGGTGGCGCCGCCGTAATTTTTGTTTATGGCCGCCACTATCCCGTCGGTATCGGCAGTTTCAAGCCACGCGGAGTTAGCCGTTACGGCCGCACATATATCGGAAATAAACTGCGGGTCGCTTGCTATTACCGAATTTTTTGCCACCATCACCGCCTGGGGGAAGCCATCCTCGCCGTACAGGGCCTGGATATCCCCCACCACTTCGAGCGCGCTTTTTTCCGTTTTGACGGTGACGAGCGGTTCGGCGCATACATAGTAGTCGTAGCCGAGCGAAGGGTTGATAGTCGCGGGGTCGGCGACGGCTATGAGATTGACGACGCCCTCCCGAGCGGCGGACGCCTCTTCCACCACCTCGTAATCCAACCCGTTTTCTTCGAGTATCATTTTAAGCACGCCGCCCACGAAGTTGTCAAGCTGTATGCAGCCGACCGTCTTGCCGACGAGCGTATCAATATTTTCCGCCGTTATCTCTTCGGTATGTTCGGATGAGAGCATATAGAGGTTGCCGTGGGTCACCGTGCCGAGCAGCTTATAGGTTTTGCCGTCGCCCGCAAGCTGCGCCGCAGCGTTTACGGGCAATATGCATACATCGGCCTTGCCGCCGGAGACCTGCCTGCCTATAGCGTTGGCATTAACGACGGTATAAGTCACCTCTTTGCCGAACTGCATGTCTTCGGCCATGAGCTGCGCGGCGGCAAGCGCGGGAGCGCCGTCGGGCATGGCCACTGTATATAAGGAAGTCCCGCCGCCGTTGCCGTTGTTGCCGTCGCCGCAGGCGGCGAAAGCGAGGGCGGACGCCGCTGCCGCAAACGTGCAAAGCACGGCGAAAAGTCTGTTTGCTTTCATATAATTCTCCTTGAAAATTTATTTGCGTACTGTATTGGTTGCGCCATATATGCGGGGAAATGTGCTTAAAACCTGCCGAACAGCGTCTTTGCCGTAACGCCCTGAAGGCTGCCTATTTTGCCAGTGAGCCTGTTGAGCACGTCGGCGGGGGCGTCGGCTATGATGCACATGACCGAGATGTGCTTCTGCCTGTAAGGCACGCCCATCCTGCCCACTATGCAGTCGCCGTATTCCGAGAGCAGCGCGTTTATCTGCGCGGCGGACGACCTGTCCTCCACTATTATGCTGATGACTGCCAGCCTGTTTTCGTCCATAAAAAAACCTCCCCGCCCGAACGGCGGGGAGATACGCATGCACCAAAGCGGCACGGCGCGGTTGCGCCGCACGGCATCCACATATTCACCCCTTGGCGGTCAGGCTGCCCTTTCCGTTCAGGCAAGGGTATTTTAGCATACGGCGAAAAAAATTGCAAGCAAACGCATGAGAGGAACCGATTTTTTGCATACTGGATATATGAAAAAGTTTATTGCCGTGATGCTTGCGCTCGCCGCAATGTGCTGTGCGGGCTGTTCGAAGGGGCAGACGGGCGGCGGGAACAACGCCGTAGACGGTCAGACCGCGGCCTGCATCTGTACCCGTCCCGTGCGCGGAAGGGACAAAAAGACGCCCATCGGCTGCGGAATGTACTGAAAGCATAAGGGGCGCCCCGCGTTGCGGGGCGCCCCTGCATTTATTTGTGCAAATCTTACAGCGACATCTTCTGCCTGTTGAAATTGATGAGGCAGCCGCTTAAAATTATTCTGCGCTCCTCTTCGGTGAGGGCGCCCAGCTCGAGCTGGACGTTTTTGACCTTGCCGCCCGAGATGTGCTTTGCGGGCACCACCTCGGCGCCTTCGCGGATGAGGCCGGCGATGTTTTCGATATAGATATAGTCGCCCACCTTGTAGTCGAACGCGCGGCAGACGAGGGGAAGCATGCCCCAGTTGATGAGGTTGGAGCGGTAGCGCTTGGTGGCGTATTCGCAGGCGATGTTTGCTATGCCGCCGAGCACGCGCTGACAGGAGGCAGCCTGCTCCCTTGCAGAGCCGTCGCCAGGCTTGCGCGCGACGACGCAGCTGCCGTACATGGTGCCTTCGGCGAGCTTTATGCCCGCCTCTTCGAGCACGCTTTCGGGCAGCGAGCCGCTCTCCCTGCGCTGTTTTTCGGCTTCGAACACCTGCTTTGCCCGCTCCACATAGCCGGGGTCCTTGCGCGAGAGCGCGAACTGCGCCAGCCTTAAAGGATTGGAGCGGTAAGAGGAAGTTTCGCCCGAGGGGATTAGCTCGTCGGTGGTGGTCACGGGGTCTGTGAGCACCGATACCGCCTTTATGAGCACGCTGTCGGCAAGCGGGAGCTGCTCCGGCCAGTCGGCGATGTTGTTGCCGTAGACCAGTTCGGTTTCGGGCAGGGGATGCCCCCAGCCGCGATATACCCTCTTTTCGTATATGGAGCCGTCGAAATAGTACTTTTTGATCTTTTTGGTGTATTCGGCCTCGGTAGCGGGCGTGAGCACGCCGCCGTTTGCCGCCGTTGCGGCGATGGAGCGCGCGTCCATGAGCGCCACTGCCGAGAGCTGGCCTTCGCCCGGCTTGGAGCCCTCCCTGTTTTCGAAGTTGCGCGTGGTGTGACGAATGGAGAGGGCGTTGTCGGCAGGGGTGTCGCCAGCGCCGAAGCAGGGGCCGCAGAACGCCGTCTTTACTATTACGCCCGCATCCATCAGGGCGGAGACATAGCCGTTATCGACAAGGCATTTGAACACCGGCTGGCTCTGGGGATATACGCTGAGGGAAAATTCGCCGTTGCCGCAGCTCCTGCCCTTGAGTATCTCCGCCGCCTCGGCAATGTTTTCGTACATGCCGCCGGCGCAGCCTGCGATTATGCCCTGATCTACATATATTTTGCCGTCCCTCACCTTGTCGGTAAGGCGGAAGGTGTTGCTGCCCTTGAGTCTGTTGCCCTGCTCCTGCACTTCGGCGAGCAAGTCCTTGCCGTTCTCTATCACTTCCCTTATGGTGTAGGCGTTGGAGGGGTGGAAGGGCAGCGCTATCATGGGTTCCACGCGCGAGAGGTCGATGACTACCGCCCCGTCGTAATAGGCAGCCCGGGCGGGGTGAAGCTCTTTGAAGTCCCCCTCCCTGCCGTGTACTTTGTAAAACTCCTTCGTCTTTGTGTCGGTCTCCCAGATGCTCGAAAGGCAGGCCGTTTCGGTGGTCATCACGTCGATGCCGAGGCGGTAGTCCATCGAGAGATTGGCGATGCCGGGGCCGATGAATTCCAGCACCTTGTTCTTTACGAAGCCCTTTTTGAAAGTGGCGCCCACGAGCGCTATGGCGATATCCTGCGGGCCGACGCCCTTTTTGGGTTTGCCCTTCAGGTAGACGGCGATTATCTGTGGCCGCTTTACGTCGTAGGTCTGGCCGAGCAGCTGCTTTACGAGCTCGGGGCCGCCCTCGCCCACCGCCATGGTGCCCAGCGCGCCGTAGCGGGTGTGGCTGTCGGAGCCGAGAATCATGGCTCCGCACTTGGCCTCCGACTCCCTCATGTACTGGTGAATGACGGCAAGGTGCGGGGGAACATAGTTGCCGCCGTACTTCTTTGCGGCGGAGAGGCCGAACACGTGGTCGTCCTCGTTGATGGTGCCGCCCAC
>DVIK01000058.1 GCA_018711385.1 Candidatus Coproplasma avistercoris | reverse complement strand
CAGCGTTCATCCTGAGCCAGAATCAAACTCTTGAGTTGATTGGTATAAAACCGATTTTCATAAAGAAAATCGAGGCTCTATCTTCGACTAAACTTTAGTCATTATCTTTGCTGACTTTGCTTTGTGGTACTAATGTACTTCAAAGTTATTGACAGAAACTTTCTTCTTAGAATTCATAAGAATTTTAAGAAAATTCATTTCCTTCTATTCAATTTTTAATCTGCATCAGCCGCTGCGAAAGCGCGGCGCCCTTCGTGAGAGCTTTTCTATCCTATCACATTTGACTTATATTTGTCAAGCGTTTTGCAAAAGTTTTTTCAGGAATTTTTAAGCCTTTACAGACCGAAACTCCTTCCGAAGGTCTTTTGCTCAGGACTTACTCTCTTTCAGACAGCCCGTCTATACTATCATGACCGCTATGTTTTGTCAAGCGATTTTTCGGAGTTTTTCGGGAAGATTTTCACATTTTGTTGTTACTCTTCAGGATAGCTCCGGACGGGTCGTTCCTTTCGGACAGCTTGTCTAAGATAACACACTTGAACATATTTTGTCAACTGTTTTGCGGAAAGTTTTTAAGGAATTTTCAAAGGCTTTGCGCGGCATTATCGCCGCACTTTCAGCCTTGTTCCTTGCTTTCCGCAGGTATCTCTCTGCGACAGCTCAACTAAGATACCACGAAGGGCGGATGTTTGTCAAAAACAATTCCGACATTTTTCGATTTTTTGTTACAATGTATGTTATTGCAACAATTTGTTACTTTTTAACAAAATTTGCCGCGCCGCCGCGGGACGCGCCGTCCCTGGCCGCAAACGCTTGCCTTTTGGGCGCGGGTAATGTATAATCATATCATGTTCAGGAATTTGAGGATAGCGTTCAGTATTCTGGCGGCGATATGCGCCGCGGCAGCCTTGTTTGTGTTTGTATATGCGCCGCACATAGGCTGGGGCTTTTTGTGCGTTGCGGGGGCGGCGGTATTTTTTATGCTCACCCTGCTGTTCAAGCGCAAGCAGGAAGAGAAAGAACTGAAGGAGAATCCTCCCCCTCCCGTCGGCGACTTCATCACCGGCAAAGTGCCTTTGAAAAACGATACAGGCGACATTACGCCGGACGATGCGGCCGGCGACGGCAATGAAGAGAGCAACGACACGGAGGGCGGCGGCAATGCTTAAACACGCCCGAACGCACCCATATATAATATGGTATTATATGTAACGTATAACTTAATTGCGGATTTACATGCGGCGGCTGCCCTTGAAAGGGCAGCCGCCGTTTTTCTGTTCATAGGGATAATTCAGACCGTTCAGATCATGCGCTGGGCCTGAATGAAGTACTTCCAGCGCGTGGCGGAGATCTGCTCTATCTTGGCATAGTCCGAAGCCGTGTGCAGGATGAGATTGTCGCCGAGATACAGCGCGACGTGGCCTATGCGCTCGACCCCCTTTTTGTTGTAGCGCTGGGCGTTTGTGAAGAACATCAGGTCGCCGCGCTGCAGGTCGCCGTCCGCCACGGTCGCGCCCTGCAGAACCTGGTTGCGCGTCGTAAGCCCGAGCAGGTGCCCGTCCGCGCCCATATAGAACATGTACTGCATGAGCGAGGAGCAGTCGAACGCCGACAGCGTGAAGCCTTTCAACTTGTTGCCCTTGCCGTCGTGATAGCGCGTGGCGCCGTATACATAGGTGGTGCCGAGCAGCTTGCCGCCCTCGTAGATGACGCTCTCCACATCCTCGTCGGGGCTGGCCTGCATGCTGCTGAGCTTTGCGTATTTCTTGGATATGTAAGCTATCCTGTTGAGGTAATAGATCTTGTACCAGCCGTTCTCTTCGCCGAGATATATGTAGCCAGTATCCTTTTCCGCCGAGCCGAGCGCGGAATACGAGGTACCCGCGCCCTTGCGGATGTTTACCCCGTCCGCCGTGAGCGTGACGTACTGCTTGTACTGCGGCTGCGGTTCGGGCTCGGGTTCGGGCTCGGGCTGAATGTCCTCTTCCGGCAGGTCCGGCCTGTCGCTTTCGCCGCCGTCCGAGCCCGTTCCGGGCACGACTACATCCTGGGAAGGGGGAGAGAGGCTCTCCCCGCCCGAGGCCGCGCAACCTGCCATTGTGAGCGCGGCGAGCGCCGCAAGTATTACAAATATCTTTTTCATTTGAGTTCCTCCGTGTTTTGGTTTTACACGGAAATTATACATGAACGGGTACGGCGCGTCAATGCAAAGATTTTTCCAGCGGAGGCAACGGCATACAGCGGTTGTTTGCGGCATATGTGCAGGGCAATTCACATATCCACGCGTGCAATTGTGCAAACCCGGGAAAATAGGCAAAAGCCGCGGCGAAAATGCATTCGCTGCGGCATATGTGCGGTGCAATTAAGTTTTAATGATAGCTATACTTCGGATAAGAAGCGGGCGATGGGACTGTCTATTACGAGCGCGCCCGTAAGTTTTTTGCCCGTTTCGCCCTTGTTTATGACGACGAGATTTTCGCCGCGGAAAAAGTCCACCAGCCCCGCCGCGGGATAGACGTTGAGCGAGGTGCCGCCCACGATGAGCGTGTCGGCCTCCGATATGCACCGCACGGCGCCATCGAGCGTGGCGGGGTCGAGCGGCTCTTCGTACAGCACTACGTCAGGCTTTATTATTCCGCCGCAGGCGCAGCGCGGAACGCCAGGACTTTCGAGCACGGCCTCGGCGGGGTAGCACTTGCCGCACTTCGTGCAGCGGTTGCGCCACACGCTGCCGTGCAGTTCGAACACGTTTACGCTGCCCGCCTTTTGGTGAAGGCTGTCGATATTCTGCGTGACGACGGCGGCGAGCCTGCCCTCCCTCTCCCACCCGGCAAGGCGGATGTGCGCGGCGTTGGGCTTTGCCTTGGGAAAGACCATCTTTTCGCGGTAGAACGAAAAGAACTCCTCCGTATGCGAGCGGAAGAAGGTGGCGGAGAGTATGTATTCGGGCGGGTAGGCATACCTGATGTTATACAGCCCGTCCTGCGAGCGGAAGTCGGGAATGCCGCTCTCGGTGCTTACCCCCGCGCCGCCGAAGAACACCGCACGGCGGGAAGAATTTATTATACGCCTGAATTCTTCAAGCTGTTCCTGCGTGTACATATTCACACCTGAAAAAACGAAAAGCGGCACAGCGCCGCTTTCCTGACAGTTTATTCGATGCCTTCGTTGAGCTTTTCAAGCAACTTGTCGAGGTCGTTGCCGTGAACGAAAACCGCCTCTTCGATGGTTTCGCCGTGCGCCATCGCGCAGCCTATGCAGTGCATGCCGACGGACTGAAGGATCTCGGCGCTGTTGGGGTTGAGTTTGAGGCAATCGACGATCAATGTGTCCTTGGTTATCTTGGCCATAACTTTCTCCTGTAATTACTTTTTGTTTTTACGGCGGTATTATACCACCGCCGCGACAAATTTACAACAATTTGAACGCACTTTTTTTGACCGCATGAGTTTGCCGCAAAACTGCGCTTTTATAATTTTGCAAATATAACTATACATAATCACCGCAAAACACGCATTTTGCAACAATAAAACTTGTTACATGAGCTGAATACCGTTGGCGCGGCAGTAGGAATAAGTTTTTTCGTCCCACACGGAGACCTGCACTTCGCCTATGTGCAGCTTTTCCAGAAGGTACATCGAAAGGCGGGACTGGCCTATGCCGCCGCCCATCGTAAGCGGCAGCCTGCCTTCGACGAGCGCCCTGTGGAAGTCGAGCGAAAGCCTTTCGATGCAGTTTTCGGCGCGCAACTGTTCGACGAGCGACTTCTCGTCCACGCGGATGCCCATGGAGGAGATCTCGAAAGCGCAGTCGAGCGGGGCGTAGTATAAGATGATGTCGCCGTTTAACGACCAGTCGTCGTAGTCGGGCGCGCGGCCGTCGTGCTTTTTGCCCGATTTAAGCGGCGCGCCTATGCCCGTCACGAATGCCGCGCCCACCCGCTTTACCAGCTCGCGCTCGCGCTGCTTGGGCGAAAGGCGCGGGTATTCGTCTTCGAGTTGCTGCGAGGAAACGAACACGATGTCGGAGGGCAGCGAGGGAGAGAGAGCGGGATACGCAGCCTTCAGCTTTGCCGCAGTAGCGCGCAGCGCCGCGTATATCTTGCGCACGGTCTCCTTTAAGTAGCCGAGGTTCCTGTCTTCACGGTTTATGACCACCTCCCAGTCCCACTGGTCGACATATATGGAGTGAAGATTGTCCATGTCCTCGTCGCGGCGGATGGCGTTCATGTCGGTATACAGTCCGCTGTAGGGGGCGAAGCCGTACTTTGCCAGCGCATAGCGCTTCCACTTTGCAAGGCTGTGCACCACCTCCACCGTCTTGCCGGTGGCCTTTACGTCGAACGCGACGGGGCGTTCTACGCCGTTGAGATTGTCGTTGAGGCCGCTTTCGCGCGTGACGAACAGCGGCGCGCTTATGCGCGTCAGGTTGAGAGCCGAGGCGAGCTCGCCTTCGAACTCGGTTTTGAGCAGCTTTATGGCGCGCTCAGTCTCCATCAGATCGAGTTTGGACGAATACATACCGTCACCCCCGCATTGCAGTTTATTTTTATGATTATACCACCCCGTGCGAAAAAATGCAAACATCTGCAGCGCGGACGCGGCCGTTGCCGCGCACCGCGCCGCAGAAGGCGGGAAAATTTACCTTATTTTACCTTGGGAAGGCCGGCAAAGCCGCGTGCGAGGTCTTCGTCGGTGGGGATATAGTCCTTCATCATGCCCTCGTTGAACGACTTGTACGCCGCCATATCGAAATAGCCCGTGCCGGTGAGCCCGAAGAGAATGACCTTCTTTTCGCCCGTCTCCCTGCACCTGAGCGCCTCGTCCATCGCCACCTTTATGGCGTGCGAGCTTTCGGGCGCGGGCAGTATGCCCTCGCGGCGGGCAAATTCTTCTGCGGCTTCGAACACTTCTGTCTGTTTTACGGCGCGCACGCGCATGTAGCCGTCGTGATAGAGCTGCGAGAGCACGGGGCTCATCCCGTGGTACCTCAGCCCGCCTGCGTGGTCGGGCGAGGGCATGAATTCGCAGCCGAGGGTATACATCTTTGCGAGCGGCGTTATCTTTGCGCTGTCGCAGAAGTCGTAGGCATACCTGCCGCGCGACATCGAGGGGCAGCTAGCAGGTTCTGCGCCGATAAAGTCGATGTCGTTTTTGCCCTGCAGCTTTTCCGCCATGTAGGGCGCTATAAGTCCGCCGTAGTTGGAGCCGCCGCCCATGCAGCCTATCACGATGTCGGGCTGCACGCCGTACTTATCCAGCGCCGTCTTGCTTTCGAGCCCGATCACCGACTGGTGCAGCAGCACGTGGTCAAGCACCGAACCGAGCACATAGCGGCAGCCGGGAGTCTTTACGGCGGTCTCCACCGCCTCGGCTATGGCGCAGCCCAGCGAGCCGCCCGTGCCCGGGAATTCGGCAAGGATCTTCCTGCCCGCTTCGGTGGTGTCGGAAGGCGAAGCGATCACTTCGCCGCCGTAAGTCTTTATTACTTCCTTGCGGTAGGGCTTCTGTTCGTAAGAAGTCTTGACCATGAACACTTTAAGGTCGAGCCCGTAGAACGCGCACGCCATTGCCAGCGCCGTGCCCCACTGCCCCGCGCCCGTTTCGGTGGTGACGGATGTGAGTCCCTGCCGCTTTGCATAGTATGCCTGCGCCGCCGCGGAGTTGAGCTTGTGCGAGCCAGAGGTGTTGTTGCCTTCGAACTTGTAGTATATCTGCGCGGGGGTATCGAGCACTTTTTCGAGGAAGTAGGCGCGCACGAGCGGCGAGGGACGGAAATTGGTGTAGAAGTTGCGGATGCCTTCGGGGATCTCTATCTCCTTATCCGCGGTGTTCAGCTCCTGTTCCACGCACTCCTTGCAGAACACCTGCTCCAACTCCTCCGCCGTACACGGCTTGCCCGTTGCGGGATTGATGAATGGCGGGTGTCCGTTCTTCATGAACGCTTTAAGATTGAGCCAGGTTTTGGGCATCTCCTCTTCGGAAAGATACATCTTGTATGGAATTTTTTCAGACATTGCGGTTTACCTCCATAAAATTTGTCTGTTTGCCGCACGTTGGCGGCGGAAAAATTCTTTAATAGCCCAAACCTGAATTCTCGGGTATAAAAAAACGCACGGATACATTCGCTTGGGACGAATATATCCGTGTTGCCACCCAATTTCGCCGTATAAAAACGGCCTCTTTACGGGCATCAGCCAATGCCCTCTTCCTGTAACGGGAAAGCCCCGTCGGACGCTACGCAGAGTGCGGCGCACCCCTTCACACCCGCTCTCGGTAACCCATTCACCCGCGGCCGCCACCCCGCTTCCACCGTCCGGGACTCTCTTGAAAGCCGACCATACGCAGGTTACTTTTTACCTCAACGATTTAGTCTATTAAATTGCCATCATTATAACCCCGCCGCGGGCGTTTGTCAACGGCGCGGCGGAGATTTTTTGCGCTGAAACGAATATTTTAGCAGGTTGCACATACAAAAAAGTGAATGCGATGCCGCGCATTATATAAATTGGCGCGCGCATATGCGCAAATCGGCACATGTTCACTGCCGGGTTTTTGCGTCCGCGCCGTCACGCTTTGCGCGGCGGAAGTTTATGCAGCTGTCGGCAATGAACAGCGCGAGCACGGGCAAAAGCAGAGCCGCGCAGATGAGTATGCAGTAGTTGCCCAGCCCGCGCGAGGCAAACACACCAGCCGCCGCGCCGGCGGCAAAACACAGGATGATAAAGGCATATATGCCGCTCTTTTTGAACTCGGCAACGCTCTTTTCCGCAACGCCGTGCGCAAAATGCATGACCGTCTGGCGGAGGTTGTTGGTGCAGAACGTGGTGGCGAGCTTCTGCCCGCGCAGGGTTGTGAACGTGTTGTACTGTACGGCGCACACAAACGACACCGTGGCATAGGTCACCCAGTCGGGCACGCTTTCGGGGATGAACGCCAAGGCGGCGAGCACGGCTATCTCGGCGGCGGTGACTGCCAGCGGCAGGTTGACCCGCCTTAAACAGAGCGGTATGGCGACGGAGAGCAGTATGCCGAACACGTATGCGAGTATGGAATACAGATAGCGCAGTCCCGACGGGAAGTCGCCGCCGACAAAATTTATCACCAGCATCACGAGGTTGCCGGTCTGCGCGTTGCAGAACACGCCGCCGTGCAGCAGAAAAGTGAACGCCTCCAAAAATCCGCCCGTGAGAGCAAACATGGCAAAGACATACGGCCCGGGATCGCGTTTGAAATTTTTGAACAACATCGGCCCCTCCTTTAATCGCACCGCATATATGCCGCGTTCAACGGCGTCTGTACCGCTTATAGCGGAACTTCGGCGCGCGGTATTTCACCCTTCTTGAAAGCGGCAGCACGGGCGTTACTCCGAAAAACATATCCTTTAACGCGCGCGCGGACGCAGAACAATCGGCGACAAAACGGCGCCTGTCTATGATCGCGTCGAATGCGAACGCGAGGATCCACATCGCCAGCGTGAGCGGTATGGCATACCACAGTATCGGAGTATACGGGCGGGCGCCGTCGCCGAAGAATATGTCGGGGGTAAACAGGTCTATGACGGGGACTATGAAGGTGAAATTGTCGCCGGGATGCATCATCCACAGCGGATTGGAATTATAGAGGATTTCGAAAAAGTCGCCCTCCCCGCCGCCGTTTATGCCAAGCGCCCAGCATACCATGTAATTGAAGGCGATGAATATCAGCAGGGAAAAGAACATGAACGGCAGCTTGTAAAAATCGCGCCAGTTTATTTTGTGCAGCCCCCACAGCGCGGGCAGCAGCGACGTTGCGAGCAGCAGACCGTGGCACGCATAATAGCGCAGCACGTCCCACTGAAACAGAGTGCCGCCTATATACCAGTATGGCACGACAAACGTGAGAGCGCCGGCTGCGGTGCCCACGTAGGCCATGAACTGCTTCCACGCAGAGCTGCGCGAGAGCAGCACGAACGGAGTGATGAGTATGAGCGTGGCGCACATGTTGTAGGCGGTGTTTATGGTTGCGGGATACGGATCGCCGAAGTAGTGCGGCCATATGAACTGTTTGAAAATGTGCTGGATTATGTTGAGCACGGCGAGCACGAACACCGCAGCGGACTTTGCCCGGCGGCTTGTCTTTCGCAGCGCAAAGTACATCAGCACGACGGCCGCCGCCAGAATTACTATGGGGAGAAAATAGGCAAACGAGCCGTAACGTATGATCACCCTGCACCTCCGCGCGCGTATTTACCAAAGATTATAAAACATATGCCCGCTTTTGGCAAGCAAAGTCGGGCGCCCGGCGCCAATTACATAAGTTTTTAACGGCGCGCCGCGCGCATGGCCGAATATGCGAAATAAGTATCGCACGGCGGGGCAAAATGGTTTGACTGAACGCGCGCATGGTTATAAAATATGCGGTATGAAGATAATTGAAGGAAAAACTTACGACGAAGAGCGCGCGCTGTACGCGCAGAACGGTATAGAGCTGAAGGACTGCCGCATCGAGGGCCCCGCCGACGGCGAGTCGGCGCTGAAGGAGTGCAGGAACGTGCGGATAGAGAACGGATACTTTGACCTGCGCTATCCCATGTGGCACTGCACCGGCCTTGAGATGCACGGCTGCACGCAGACGGAGAACTGCCGCGCCGCGCTGTGGTACGACAGAAACATCACCATAACCGCAAGCAGGCTGAGCGGCATAAAGGCCGTGCGCGAGTGCCGCGGAGTGACGCTTGAAGACGACGAGATAATCTCGCCCGAGTTCGGCTGGCGCAGCAGCAGGATACGAATCAAAGACACTAAAATAGATTCGATGTACGCCTTCTTCGAGGCGAAGGACATAGAGGCCGACGGGCTGGAGCTTGAGGGGAAATACACCTTTCAGTACATAAAGAACGCCACTTTCAGGAACTGCCGCTTCCGGACCAAGGACGCCTTCTGGCATTCGGAGAACGTCACCGTTTACGACAGCTTTGTGGGCGGCGAGTACCTGGGCTGGTACTCAAAGGGGCTTACGCTCGTGCGCTGCCACATCAAGGGCACGCAGCCGCTGTGCTACTGCAAAAACCTCACCCTTATCGACTGCACCACCGAGGACTGCGACCTGACCTTCGAATACAGCGACGTGAACGCCACCATAAAGGGCGGGATAGTTTCGGTAAAGAACCCCGAAAACGGCAGGATAGCCGCCGACAGCATAGGCGAGATAGTCATCACCAAAGATTCCAGGCGCAGGGTGGGCGCCGAGATATACAGCGGCGGAAAACTTGTTTACCCCGCAAAATAAAACGCTGCAAAAGTAAAATTCCCGCGCGGACAACGCGCGGGAATTTTTTTGCCTGTAAATTTATTCTGCAAACCAGAACAATTCCTCGAACTTTTTGCCGAGGGCTATGCACAGTATGAGCGCAAGTTTCGCCGTGGGGTTGAACGCGCCCGTTTCGATGCTGCTGATGGTGTTGCGCGAAACGCCCACCATCTGCGCAAGGTCGGACTGCGACCAGCCGCGCTCTTTGCGCGCCGCCTTTACGCCGTTCATGAGTTCGAGTTTGAATTTTGCCGCCATATATAAATGCCTCCTGCGCCTATGCGCCACAAGTTATATTTGCAACCAACTGCCTTTATATTGTACTACGGCATAGTTTACTTGTCAATACCCGATCGAAAAATTTTTCAGGGAATTATTTCCTGCCGCCGCAGCTTCTCTTCTCGGAACTGCTTTATATACAGCCCGTAATAGTAGCCGCGCCTTTTTATCAGCTCCTCGTGCGTGCCGCTTTCGACTATCTTTCCGCCGTGCACGGCGAGGATGACGTCTGCCGAACGGATGGTGGACAGGCGGTGGGCGATCACGAAGCTCGTCCTGCCGCGCATAAGTTTTTCGATGGCCTGCTGTATCAGCTTTTCGGTGATGGTGTCTATCGAGGAGGTCGCCTCGTCGAGCACGAAGATTGCGGGGTCGGCGAGTATCGCGCGCGCAAAGGACAGCAGCTGCTTTTCGCCCGTGGAGAGCGAGCAGCCGTCTTCGCCGATGCAGCTGTCGTAGCCGTTTTCAAGGCGGGCTATCACCTTGTCGGCATTTACGCTTGCGCACGCCTCTTCGAGCTGCGCCTGCGTGGCGGTCTCGTTGCCGTACAGAAGATTTTCGCGCACTGTGCCCGAGAACAGGTGCGGCGTCTGCAACACGTAGCCTATGTGGCTGTGCAGCCAGCCCACCGAGCGTTCGCGCGCGTCGCGGCCGTCGATGAGCACCTGTCCCTCCGTCGGTTCGTAGAACCTGCACACGAGATTTACCAGGGTAGACTTGCCAGCGCCCGTCTCGCCGACTATGGCTACGAGCGTGCCCTTGGGGACTTTCAGGTTGAAGTGTTCGAGCACGTTCTCTTCGCCGTCGGGGTAGCGGAAGGTGACGTCCCTGAACTCCACGTCGCCGTAGAGCGGCTCCCAGTTCTCCCGCTTTGGATCGAACGTGTCGCCGTACTTTGCCGTCACCTCGGGGGTGTCCTTGACGTCGCTCTCGGTGGAGAGCAGCGCGGAGAGGCGCTCGGCGTTGACCTTTACCGCTATCAGGTCGGCGATGGCGTCCACCGACCACTGCACGGGCGACATTATGCCCTGCGCGTAGGTCATGAACACCGTGAGAGTGCCCAGCTTTACGGCGTTTTCGGCAGTGAGCACGCCGCCGTACCACAGCACGAGCGCGAGCGCCGCCGAGGAAGCGAAAGCTATTATCGAATAGAAGAGCGCGCGGTTGTGACCGAGCTTTGTGCCCTGCCTGTGCATGCGCGCGGTATTGCGCGAAAAGCGGGCGTCGAGCCTGTCCTCTATGGCGAGCGTCTTTGCCGTCTGCACGCCCGTTATGCCCTCGTTGAAGCCGCCGGTGATCTCGGAATTTATCTCCCTGACCCTGCGGTTGAGCACGGTGAGCCTGCGCTGGAAGTAGCAGGAAGCTACCGCCACGAGCGGCACAACGACTATGACGCACAGCGCGAGCAAAGGGTCGAGCGCGAGCATTATTATCACCGCGCTTATCACATATGTGACGTTCCAGCCGCCCTGATATACGTCCCACGAGATAATGGAGCCTATGGCGGAGGTATCGCTCATCACCCTCGCGTGCACCCTGCCCACGCTGTTGGCGCTGAAATAGGACACCGAGAGCGTCTGCAGGTGGTTGAACGCAGCGCGGCGCATGTCGCGCAGGAGATACATCTCCAGCTTGCAGCAGTCGAAGGACGCAACATAGTCGAGCGCCATGGTGACGAGCAGGCAGAGTATGTACAGGACTATGAAGGGCGCCAGCCCTTCGAGGGTGTCGTTTGCGATGAAGTTATCGAACGCGTACTGCTGGAAGAGCGGCAGTATGGTGTTGAACACACCGACGAGCACGGTGCATACTATCATGGCGGCGAACATGCCACGGTAGGTCTTTAAGAACGGGGCGAGCTTTTTAAGCCCGGAAAAGTCGCGCTTACCCTTCATTTGCCCCCTCCTTCAGCTCATCGGGCAGGCTCATCTGCAGATCGTAGATGCGCTTATATATGCCGCCGAGCGCGAGCAGCTGTTCGCTCGTGCCCTGTTCGGCCACCCTGCCTTCGTCCATGACTATTATGTTGTCGGCGTTCATGACGGTGGTTATGCGGTGCGAGATCATTATCACGGTGGAACTGCCGTATTCGCGCGCGAGGCGGGAGCGTATTTCGGCGTCCGTTTCGCTGTCTACCGCAGAGAGCGAGTCGTCGAATATCAGATAGGGCGTTTTTCTCAGCAGCGTGCGCGCGATGGACACGCGCTGTTTCTGCCCGCCCGAGAGCGTGACGCCCCTTTCGCCCACCACCGTTTCGTAGCCCGAGGGAAACGACGAGACATTCTCGTCCACGCACGCCGCCGAGGCGGCGCGGCGCACCGACTGCAGGTCGTCCGAAGGGCTTGCCGCCGCGATATTTTCGCGCACGGTGCCCGTGTACAGGTAACCTTCCTGCAACACGAAGCCTATGTTGGCGCGCAGCGTGGCGTTGGGTATTTCCGATATGTCCCTGCCGCCTATGGTTATGTGCCCGCCAGTGGGCGCATACAGGCCGTCCAGAAGATACATCAGCGTGGACTTGCCGCTGCCCGTGCCGCCTATTATGCCCAGCGTGCCGCCCTGCGGAACGGTGAAACTTACGCCGCTCAAAACGGGCTTGCCCGCCTCGTATTCAAAACTCACGTCGTTAAAGCATATATCGCCCGAAAGTTCGCCGGCCTCGCCGTAACTCTCCTCCTCGGCGTTCATAATTTCGGCTATCCTGCCTATGGATACGCCCGCGCGCCTCATGCCTGAGATTATCCTTCCCAGCTGGCGCACGGGGCCCATGAGCATGGTGTTGTATGAGATGAACGCCACAAGGTCGCCCGCGGTGATCTGCCCGCGCAGGCAAAAGACCGTGCCCACGACTATAAGCAGCATGCACTGCAGCGCCGAAAGGAAGTCGTTTGTAGTCCAGTATGCCGCAAGAAAGCGCTCTATGCGCACCCAGAGGCCCGTGTAGTAGACGTTCTGTTTTTCGAACTTGTCGCGCTCGTAGCGCTCCCTGCCGAAGGCGCGCACCACGCGCACGCCCGTGAGGTTTTCCTGCGCTATCGAAGAGAGCACGCCCTCCTCCTCGTCGCACTTTCTGAACGATTTGCCCGCCCTTGCGTAAAAGAACAGCGAATAGCCCACGAGCAGCGGAATGAACGCGGCGGCGATGAGCGCGAGCTCGACGTCCATGGCGAACATCAGCGCGAGCGAGAGCACGAGCAGTATTATTATGCGCACGAGCTGATACAGCTGATTGGACACGAAATTTGAGATGACGTCGGCATCGGAAGTGCAGCGCTGGATTATGTCGCCCGTGCTGTGCTTTGAGTGCCAGCCCGCGGGCAGGCGCTGGATGTGGCGGAAAAGCCCGTTGCGCATGCCGCGCATGAGCGACTGGTTGGCGCGGTGGTTGAAATAGAGCGCGCAGTATTGGAATACCGCCATGACCAGCGCCAGCGCGAGCACGGCGACGGCCGGCACCCACAGCCTGCCGCGCACCGCCTGCACGCCGCCGAACAGCCCCGCAAGCCAGCCCGCCACGCCCTGCGGCTGCTCCTCGCCTATTACGCTGTCTACGGTGAAGCTGATCACCTGCGGGATGACCACGTTTATGAACGTGACTATCAGCCCCGAGATTATGCTTGCCGCAAACAGCAGGCGGCAGCCCCTTAAAAAGTAAGCAAGCATGCCGCCCTTTGTGAATTTTTTGCCTTTGGTATTTTCCATGATACCCGTGTATTATATCACCGCCGCGGCGTGACTGTCAATGCGCCGCCGCGCAAAAAAGATGTAAACTTTTTAGCTGCCTGAAAACAGTTTTCATTTACGGGCAGACAAAAAAAATTTATAAAGTTGTTTGACTTGTGCGGCGCATACATATTAAAATATCAGCGTAGATTCAGCATGGGCGCGGCCCGCCGCACCCGGAGTTCGGAGTTTTTTATGTACTTATGCGAAGCACAGACCGGCAGGCACTACACAGTAAAGCGCATAGACCTGCCATTTGAAACGGAGCGCAGGCTGGAGGCGCTGGGCATGACGAGCGACGCGCCCGTAAGCGTCCTGAGCCGCAAGGGCAGGGGCATACTCATCATAAAGCTGCGCGGCACGCGGTTCGCGCTCGGTTACAACATAACAAAGAACATACAGGTAGAAGAGGCGTCGGAAAGGAGCGACACGGAAGATGGGACTGTTTAAGAGAAAATGCTGCACCCCGCCCGCGGCCGTGCAGGACACCTCCGGCGCGCAGATGACGATAGGCTTTATAGGCAACCCCAACTGCGGCAAGACCACGCTGTTCAACGCATATACGGGCGCCAACCTTAAAGTTGCCAACTGGCCGGGCGTCACCGTTGAAAAGGTTGAGGGCACCTATAAGGACCACGGCGAAAAGATAAGGCTTGTGGATCTGCCGGGCACTTACAGCCTTACCTCCTACACCATGGAGGAGACGGTGGCGCGCAACTTTATTCTGAGCGACGAGGTGGACGTGGTGATAAACGTCGTAGACGCCTCCGCGCTCGAGCGCGGACTGTACCTTACGCTGCAGCTTCTGGAGCTGGGCAAGCCCGTGGTGGTCGCGCTGAACATGATGGACATAGTGTTGAAGCGCGGCATGGAGATAGACCTGCACCGCCTGCCCGAGATGCTGGGCGTGCCGGTAATTCCCGTATCCGCGCGCAAACGCACGGGGCTGGACATACTCATCCACGCCGCCATACACCACAAGGGCAGCAAAGGCCCCGACAGGCTGATACACGAGCACAAGGAAATTTCGCACCACGCGCACGACCACCACGATGAATACACCATGGTGTATTCCGATGCCATGGAGGACAGGATAGACGAGGTGGAAACGGCGCTCGTTGCGGCATATCCCGATATGAAGAACGTGCGCTGGCACGCGATAAAGACGCTTGAAGGCGACAGGGAGATATGCGAGAAATACCCCGTAAAGGCGCCCTGCCTTGAAGGCGGCAACTACGAGGCGGAGATAATCAACGAAAAATACGACTTCATCGGCGAGATAATCGACGAAGTGATGGTGCACAAACAGCGGCAGGACAGGCTTACCGACAGGCTGGACAGGGCGTTCACCCATAAGATATGGGGAATACCGATATTCCTGGGCATCATGGCGGTGGTTTTTTTCCTCACCTTCTTTGTGGGCGACCTTATAAAGTCGCTTTTGGAGATGGGCATAGATGCGCTTACCGGCGCCGTTTCGGGCGGGCTGGAGTCGGCAAACGCCAGCCCCGTGATAACCTCGCTGCTGGTGGACGGCATAATAAGCGGCGTGGGCACGATCATAACCTTTTTGCCCAACATATGCATACTCTTCCTCGCGCTCGCCTTCCTCGAAGACAGCGGATACATGGCGAGGGTGGCATATGTCATGGAGGGAATAATGAGCAGGCTGGGGCTTTCGGGCAGGGCATTCATACCCATGCTGCTGGGCTTCGGCTGCACGGTGCCCGCAATAATGGCCTCGCGCGCGCTGGAAAACAGGCGCGACAGGTTCAAGGTGATGCTCGTCACCCCGTTCATGAGCTGCAGCGCACGCCTCACCATATACATACTTTTCGCCGAGATGTTCTTTGCCGAGTACGCCTTCCTTGCGGCGTTTTCCATGTATATCCTGGGCATACTCGTGGCAATAGGCGTGGCGGCGGTCATGCACCTTATAGACAGGAAGCGCGAGGTCAATTACCTGCTGATAGAGCTGCCCGAATACAAGCTGCCCGACGCGCGCACGGTGGGCATATACGTCTGGGAAAAGGTAAAGGACTACCTTGTAAAGGCGGGCACGACGATATTCATAGCCACGCTGATAATCTGGGCGCTGCTGCACGTCGGCCCCACGGGTTACGTGGACGGCGAGCAGATGGAATACGGCTTTGCAGGATACATAGGCAGGTTCCTTTCGCCGGCGTTCGCCGTGATAGGGCTGGGCTTCTGGCAGATAGTCGTTGCGCTGATAGCGGGCATCTCCGCCAAGGAAGTGGTCGTTTCAAGCTGTGCGGTGCTGCTGGGCGCGGCGCAGGGCTCCGAGGCGTTTACCGAGGCTCTGACGGCGATAGGCTTCGGCCCGCTGAACGCCGTGTGCCTGATGGTGTTCTGCCTGCTGTACATACCCTGCGTGGCTACGCTTGCCACCATTAAAAAGGAATCCAAAAGCTGGCTGTGGACGGGCTTCACGGCGCTGTTCCAGCTCGTTGTGGCGTATATAGTTACGCTGATAGTATATCAGATAGGGAGCGGCAATATGGTTGCAACTATTATAATTTCATGCATAGTGGGCGCATGCGCGATAGCCGCGGCGGTGTACCTCATCGTGCGCAAAGTCAAAAACAAGGGCAGGTGCGGCGGCTGCGGCAGACAGTGCGGCGGCTGCGCGGCGGCCTGCCCCGCACACGACGCCGACGACGACGGCAAAACGGAGGACGCGGCCAAAAACTGAACATGAAAATTGCCCCGCACATTGCGCGTTGTCTGCGCATATGTGCGGGGCAATTTTTTATTTCTTTCTGTTTTCGCTCCTGTAAAGCAGCAGCGCCGCAACAATGACGACGCCCGTTATAACGAAGAGCGCGATGAGTATCGGCACGCCGAACATGGCAAGAAAATACCCAAGGCCCCCGAACGGCGAAGGCCCCTCCACCTCAGGCGACGAAGCCAGCGAAAAGACGAGCTCGCCCTCGGGCAGGCCGTCGAACGACTTTGCATAGCCGTTCTCCGTTTCGGTGAACCCCTCGCCGCCGATGACGTAGAAGGGCGTATTTATTATTACGTCGAGCGAACCGAAGCTCTTCCACGTGGACGCGGGCGAGAGCAGATAGGTATATGTGTATAGTGCGGGCGTATAGCCCATGTCGATTTCGGGATATATGGGCGCCTCGACGCGGTTCACGAGCGTTTCACCCGGCGCAAAATCCAGCTCGTATTCGTACCAGCGCATGAGCTCACCCGGGCGCAGCGCCCTTTCGTTGCAGACGGCAACCTCATCGTTTACGAGCGAAGAGGCCAGCTTGTCGGCGTACGCGTTGTAGTGGTCGGTGCGGGATATGCCCGAGTCTTCGCTCCACTGCGCGAGGGCAAACTCTTCAAAGCTGAGCGAAGTTTCCGAAAGCAGCCTCGCGGAGCCCTCTATCTCCGTTCCGTTTCCGCAGCCGCCGTCGCGGTAGAAGGTGAGCTGCGGCCGTGCATGCGCGCCTATCATATATATCCCGAACGTGTCTCCGCTGTCTGCAAACATGCTTATACGATATTTTCCGTCTTCAAACGAAGCCCCTCGGACATCGCCGCAGACCACGCCGCACGGCCCCTCCGGAGAGATGTCGAACGCCGCGCACGCCGAGGGATACGATTTGTCGTCTACGCCGTACGCTTCGAACGTGTACAATTTTACTTCCGTCCCGGGCAAAAACAGCCCGTCGCCGTCAAGGCCGTCGCGCAGGCGGGGAAGGTCGTCCTCCACGCTGAACTGCATATATTCGGGATGATAGGTGTGGCGCACCGTGCAGGATACCGCCTCGCCGTTTACGGTGACGCCGAAACGCGAAGGCAGCTGCGAATACAGCAGCTCCTCCTCTTCGCTGTACATATACCCGTAGGAGGGAAGCAGCCCGAACGGGAAGGCGAGCGCAACGCTGACCGCATAGTCCGCAGGGTTGTAAAAGGTGTATTCCGCACTTACGCTGCCGCCGTAGGCGAGAAAGTCCTCCGCCCGCTCGTAATAGTTGGAGGGAAATTCGTCCAGATCGAATGTGAGCGTCTCGTGCCCGACCTCTACGGGGCAGTCCCCGCCCTGCACGACGGCGCCGGACGCGTCCACGCCCTGCCAATGTGTCTGCGCGGAATTGGCCGACACGGTGACCGGCCCCGCGCACACCGCGACTGACAGGCACGCCGCCGCTGCCGCCAAACATAACAACCTTGCTTTCATGATCCGTCCCCCTTTTACGGCACCATTATAACATGGAGGTACGGCAAAATCAATAGCCAAATTCCAAATGCCGCGCAGAAAAAAAGCGCGGCGTTTACGCGCCGCGCACCACTTTGCGCATTTCGAAATTTGTGAGCGGCACGCCCCGCCGCACGGCGGTATTGCGCCTCACGACGGCATAACCGCGCTTTTCGAAGAAGGGCCGCGCCGTCACCGAGGCGTACGCCGTGACCTGCCCGAACCCCTCTTCAAGCCTGTCGCACAGCGCCGTAGCTATGCCGCGGCGCTGGAAATCTTTATCCACATACAGCATATCGAGGCAGCCCGAGCCGTCTATGCTGCCGAAGCCGACTATCCTGTCGCCGTCCACCGCCACGAGCGCAAACTGCGCGGAAAAGTCGCTCTTCCTTGCTTCGAGCGCGTCCCTGCCCGGCGCCCAGGCGTCGAGCTGGCGGGAGGTATAGTGCGCGGCGTTCACCGAATGCACCGTTTCGTAAAAGAGCGCAGACACGGCCGAAAGATCTGCGGAGGTATATTCCCGTATGCGCAGCCCGCCGTCAGGATGCTGCGCCTTAGAAGCGGCCCTGCGGGCCTCCTCCGCCTCGGAATCCTTTTCGCATGCCGCGAGCAGCGCGGAATACACGAGCGCGGGAAATACGTGGAAGAGGTGATTGTCGGCCATGCTGATGCCGCTTAAAACGGCAATGACGAAGAAAAAGAAGATACGCTCGGGCGTGGGATGTCTGAATATGAGTATGAAGCCCTGAACGATGTGGAATGTGTACGCCGCCACGCCCACAACGCCGCAGCACGCGAACAGCTGCACGTATGTATTGTGGTACATGTCGGGAAACAGCCAGTTTTCGATGTTGTACGACCAGCCGGGCGCTATGGGGGTGAGAAATCCCGCGCCGAACACGGGGGCGCGCAAAAAGTTCTTCCAGCCGTTTTCCCAGATCTCGAACCTGCCCGAGTCATCGAACCCGCGGTCGAGATAATAACGGAAGATCTCTGCGAGCTTATCGGAAAATATGATGCATAGCACGGCAAGCGCCGCAACGAGCGCGATATTGAATATGCGCACAAACTTTCTGTGCCTGCCCTTTATGCTGAGCAGCACCATCACGACGACGAGCGCCGCCGCGGCAACCAGAACGGATGTGCGGCTGAGCGTGAGCACCACGCCGCCGAAGCACGCAAACCCGCCCAGATACCACAGCCAGCCGAACCTTTGCCTGTACGCAAGGTAGAAGAACGCGGGCATGAACATGGCGAGCATGCCGCCGATGTTGTTGCTCATGCCCCAGCCCACGACGAGACTGCCTTTGTTTATGGCCCCGTCTGTCACCGCGCCGTCGAAGATGTAGACCTCGGCAAGCTGGATAAAGATGACCGCCGCCGCTATGGCAAGCACGCGGGCGATATATACGGCGGTACCGCCGTTCCACTGCGCGGTGTTATAAAAGAATATGTAAAACCACACGAACGAGAGCGCCATGACTATGCCGAACACCAGATTCATTGCGGTATATCCCTCGCTGAATATGCCATTAAGGACGAGCGCCGCGGCAAGCGCGAACAGCCCCCACCTGAGCTTTGCGCGCGTTCTGAACACGTTGCCCGTGCCGCGGTACGCGACCATGCGGAATATCATTGCGGCAAACACCAGGGCAAGCAGGCAACCCATGGTGACAAGGAAGCCCGTGCCGTACAGATAGTCGCTGCCGTAGGGCGGCTGCGGGGTATGCCGCTGACTTACACCGTATACGGCGAGCACGAGCGGGACGAACAGGCTTTTGGTGTCGCTGCAGAATACGAGCGTGAATACGGCGAGGGCCGCCGTGACCGCAAAGAAGGCTATTTCGAAGCCGGCAAACGAGCACGCGAGCGCAAGCAGAGCATAGGCAACCGGGTAATATATACTTTCAAAAAAATCCGTGACGGCCTTCATGGCGCGTCCCGCGCGCAGGGCGTCTATTTTATTCTGTATCACACTCACCTCTCACTGATCCGATGTGTGCAAAAAGCGGCTTAACGGGCCGCTTTTTTGAAATTGAGCCGCACATATCCGCAAATGAACGTATGTGCAGATAAGATATGCCGGCTTACATCCTGAACGCGCCGGGGCGGGATATGCCCGCATACTTTACGCCCGAGGCGGCATCGGCAAGCTGTGCGGCGTAGCTGTTTTTGCTGCCCGCGCCGTACATATAGAAGCGGAAATCCTGATTGCCGGCCGCCAGCGGCAGGAAGGTGCCCTGGTCCTTCATCACCTCATCGTCCGATTGCTGCAATATGGATATGTTGACCATATACCGCGAGAGGTCTGAGCGCGATGCCTCCATGCCGCCGAGATCTATCTGAGCATAGTTCCGCCCGCCGCCGTAAGCGGCGATGCCGCCGTGCACCACCTTCTGCCCCTGATATTCCGCGAGCACGCTGCCGTAGCGTTCGGGGTCGTAGGCGGTGGCAAAATCGAGCATGCCGCCGATATCCAGCCTGAAGCGCTGCGCCGCGTCCGCACCCGGCGCCACTTCGATGAGCGTGCTGCTGTCTATGAGCGAGATGTCCTTCCAGTCGTACATGCGCACGTCGCCCGCGATCCTGAGCACCGAGGCGAACGAGGTGCCGCCCGCGCCCGCCCAGCCTTCGAAGTTGACGCCGCTCTCGCCGGAGTTCTGCGCGAGCACCGCACCCGAAAAGTTGCACTCCACGCCCACTGAGAACAGCCCGCTGGTTTCGAGCACGCTGTCCTTTAACGTGACGTCGGTGAGCACATACATGCGGTAGAAGTATTCGTCGCTTAAATAGTCGTTTGTCTGGGAAGCGTAAGGAGTGCCGTCGGCGGCCGTAAGATAAGGTTCCGCACCGTTGGCGCTGTTGGCGCGCAATGCACGGTTGGCGCCCGTTTTGAGCAGGAATTCCCTGCCCTGCGAGAGTATGCAGCCCTCTATGCGTATATCGGCGCGCTCGCCCTCGCAGCCGGTGTTCCGTGAAAGGCTTTCTATAAAGTACCCGTTGCCGTCGCGGTTGCCGCCGTAGGCGCGCACCACCGTCCTGCCGTTGCGCACGCGGCAGTTTATGACGTCGCAGTCGGCATTTATCTCCAGGACGGTGCCCGTGTTGTTGAGTTTTTCCAGCTTATACTGCCCGTCCTCTTCGAGCGAGCTGTCGCTGCAGCCGAGGAGCGAAACGTTGTAGAGCGTTACGCCGTCGGTGCGCACGAGGTACGAGATGTTGTCCTGCGCGGCCACGGCCGCCATTTCGCCGAAACTTACGAAGTCGAGCGGGCCGCGGAACAGCAGCGGCCTGCCGGTGCCGTCCTGCAGGTTGGTGAAGTATTCGGCGTTGATAAAGTGGCCGTTGCCGTAGACGTCGTTGCTGAACTCTATGACGTAGTTCACGACGGCGTTCTGCGCGTTGTCCGTATTTTTGTAAAATTCCGAGTTGTAAGTGGTCTTCATGGTGCCCAGGCGCGCGCGCAACGCCGATTCGTCGCCCTTTATATCCTCGCCGAGCATTACGTCGGCGCCGAGGACTATCGGGAGCGAGGAGTCTGCCGCGGCAAACACTTCGCCGCTTGTATTGCAGAGCACGCCGTCGGCGACCGCATTCACCGTGAGCGACGCCGCCACGTTCCTGCCGAACGACTGGTTGCCCGCCCAGCTTATGCTGACAGTGACCTCGCCCGTGCCGAGAGGCGTGAGCACGAGGTCGCCGTCCGCCTCGTCCACCCTTGCAAGCGAGGGATCCGAAACGACGATCTCCATATCCGAAAGAGTATCAAGCCGCTGCGTGCCGTTATATACCGCCACGCCGAGCGCAAAGCTGTTTGCTGCGAGCCTGCCGTTTTTGTACCTTCTGCCTGCTACGGTGAAGTCGCCGGCAAGTCCCGTGCCCGCGCCGTTCTGTATGCCGACGGAGGTGACTTCGTCTATCACTGTTATTTCTATCGTGACGGGCTGCACGTCGAGCGCGAAGCCGCCGCGGACGGGAGTCGCCGTGAGCGTGAACGTGCCCTTGCGCCCCACAGAGACGCGGCAGGAGGAACCGGATGCCTGCAATTCCACATATCCGGCGATATCGCCGCCCGTCCTCCATTCAAAGGATACGCCTTCCGCCGAGACGGATGGAACGGCGTAGAAGGTGACGGGACTGTCCGTGAGCATGGAGACGTCCCCTCCCTGCACGGGCAGCGTGGAATTTACGGTGAACGCAAACGCGCCGAAGGTAAACGAGACTTCGGCCTTCCCGTCGCCCGCCGCTATGGTTGCAACAAAGCCCGAGGAGTGGTTTTCGGCAAACGTGACTTCCGCAAGGTAGCACCCCGCGCCGGCGTCCCGTACCGAGGTTATCTGCGCGCCCGATATATTGGCGTTATGCTCTATTTCGGGGCGCTCGTCCGACTGGATATAGAAGGACGCCGAAAGGCTGCCTTCCTCCACGGCGAGCGAGGCTTCAGCCTCGCCGTTGACCGTTATGCCCGACACCGTCTGCGGGCGCTCCGCGTCTATAACGACGCGGCGGACGATATCGCCGAAGGCGCCGCCGCGCACCGTGAACTTAACGACCGTTCTGCCGCCGAAGGGGACGAGCAGGCTGCCGCCCGCGATCTCGGCAAAGCCCTCTTCAACCTCTGTCTCCGGCTCGTCGAAGCCTGTGGGCAGAAGCTGCACCGAATAATCGTACCTGCCCGCGGAGATCTCTGCACGGTAGTCACCGCCGCTCTCTTCGAGCAGATCTTCGCCGCCGGCCGCGGAGTACAGCGAAATGTTCATTCCGTAGGGCTTCGACGAGGACACCACGACGAGCATGCTGTCGGTATAGCCGCCGTCGTTGCTCGCCACGACTATGCGCGCAGAACCCGCGCCGTTTGCCGTGACCGTACCGTCGTCGGCAACGGAGATATCGGCGGGAGCGGAGCCCTCCGCCTCCTCCACACGGAAGGAATAGCCCTTGTCGGAGGCGTTTTCGGGAAGCACCTGCGCCTCCACCTTAAAATCGCCGTCATATTCGGCGAGGTCGATGTTCAGCCCGCCTTCGGGGGCGTTGAGTATCTCTATCCCGCTGACCGAGACGGACACGCCGAGACTTGCGGCATTGCCCGAGGTAAACACCGCAAACACGAACAGCAGCGGCAGCACGAGCATAAGCGCGATCACATTTTTTCTCATATGATACCTCCGCTGAAACGATAGTATCGCTTTTTAAGTCCGCAGGCAAGCAGGGCGAATCCGCCCGCAGCGGCTATGACGGCAACGGCGCCCGCAACGGCAAAAGTGACCCACGCATACTGCGCCGCAAGTCCGCGCAGCGCGGCATACATGCGCGCGAGCACCACAGCGCCGCCCACGATGAACGAGAGCGCAAGCCCCGCCACCATTATTATGCTTACGGTGTTGCCCGATTCCTTTATTTCGCCGTCGGGTTCGGAAGAGAAGCGGGCATGGTCGAAATCTACGCGCGTAGCAACGCAGATCTGCGCAAAGCCGAACAGCACGCCCGCCGCAAGCAGGAAGAGCGCGCAGGGCACGCTTACATAGCCGGTGGCGGCCAGCAGCGCAGCACTCAGCAGCTGCGACAGCACCGTTACGAACAGGCAGAGCAGCACCTTGGAAAAGATGACCGTTCCCGGAGCTATCGGCATGGCCTTTACCGAATAGAACATCCTGCCGTCGCGGCTGATATTGGTAGTGCAGAACACGTTCGAAAGGCTGCCGAACAGCAAAGTGAGGAACACGGCAAGTTCGAAGTCGCAGTCCACCGCGATGAGCCGTACCGCCAGCGACGAACCTATGGATATGCAGAAATACACCATGAGCGGCACGACGAGCGCCACCGCGAAGTATGAAAACGCATAGTCCGGGGTGCGGAATATGGTAAGAAATTCCTTTTTGACGAGCGCGAACAGCTGCGTGTGCGCGGGTCTCAGCCTGCGCCTGCGTACGCGGAACGAAGTAGTCGAACCCGAATTTTCGTTGCGGAGGGCGCGGCCGAGTATCAGCCTTATGAACACTGCCGAGAGCGCGGCGCACACGATAAGAACGGCTGCCATGACGAGCGCGCACACGAGCACGTTGCGGCCCGTAAGCAGCCCCGCGACGAGATTGGCAGGGTACGCCGCCGCGGCAAACGCAGCTATGCCGTCCATGACGCGCTGGCTGAAAAAGTAACGCAGGTCGTCGCCGAACAGCAGCGCCTTTACGCCGCCGAGCACCCATGCATACAGCGCGAGCAGCGCGGCCGTTACCGCTATTATTACTATGAAAGTGAGCACGAACCTGTCTTTGAGCAGCTGTTTGAAGGCGTGCAGCGGCAGTGCGAATACCGAGGCTATGCCAACGGACAAAAGCGGCAGCAGCAGACAGGAGAGAACGGTGACCGCGTAATATTCCGCACCCTGCGCAAGGTGCGCGGCTGCGGTGAGGTTTATGGCGAGCACGCACACGCAAGCGAACACTGCCTGCCGGAGATATATGGTTATGAGCTTGGATATAAACAGCGTATTTGCGCCCACGGGCAGGGCGGACATTATTTTTATGTCGTCGCCGAACAGCGCGCCGTTTATCTGCGCCACGCCGCCGACTATCATTGCGAGCAGCACCACGGCGTAGGCTACGGAGAGGACTTCGTACAGCCTCTCCTGCGGGTCGGTCGCGCCGCCGGACATGACGCCGAGGTAGATTTCAAGGAAATTGCCGAAAAACACGACGAACACCGCCACGAGCGCAAGCGTGAGCAAGACGCGGAAGATAAAGCCCACGGCGTTGAAGTTGCCCTTACGGAACGAAGCAAGCCCCTCCCGCCTCTGCTTTTTAAGGAGAGCCGAAAGGAGGTTAAAATCAAGCCTGTCTTTCATTTTTCAAAAAATACTCCTCGAAGTCAAAGTCGGGGTCGCGCGCGGTTATCTCCTTTACGTTTATGTCGGAGACCTGTTTGCCCCTGCGGATGAGCACCACCCTGTCGCACAGCTTTGCAACCGTGCCGAGGGCGTGCGACGAAAAGAGTATGCCGTTGCCCTGCGCGGCGTATTCTACCATGAAGTCCTGCACGGCACGCATCGTGCGGGGGTCGAGGCCGGTCATCGGCTCGTCGAGTATCCACAGGCGGGGCCTGTGGACGAGCGAACCCATCATGCAGATCTTCTGGCGCATGCCGTGCGAATACGAAGCGATAAGGTTATATATGCTGTCGCCGAGGCGGAACACCCCCTCGAGGTCGGCTATGCGGCCCTCGCGCTCGGCACGGGGCACCTTATATATGTCCGACATGAATTCGAGGTATTGTATGCCCGTCATCTTTACGAACACGGCGTGGTCGTCGGTGACAAAGCCCATGTTGCTCTTTGCGCCCACGGGGTCGCGGACGATATCTTTGCCGCAGACGGATATGCTGCCCCTGTCGAAGGGCAACATCCCCTCCAGGCAGCGCAGCGTTGTAGATTTGCCGGCGCCGTTGTGACCCAAAAGCCCGACTATTTCGTCCGCGCGCACGGAAAACGAGACGTCTTCCACCGCCCAATCTGCCTTTTTTGAATATTTTTTACAGAGCCCTTCCACGCGGACAACTTCGTCCGCCGCCGCTATCTGTTGCGCCATGTCAGTATTTCCTTTAATATTTTTTTCCGTAAATTTTGTATGCACCGCGGCGCGCAACGCGCGCCGCGGTGCAATTAAGTTTTAAGCCTGCTGTGCCGGCTGTTCAACCCAGCCGCTTCCGTCGTAGACGTAAGTCTTTCCGGCCTGCACTGCTGTTTCCGAACCGCTGAATGTTGTGGAAAGGGTTGCCGTGAAATAGTCTTCTTCGGCTTTACCAATAGGCCCAATTAGAGGGATATCTACTGTTGTATATTTTGTAAAATCTTCTTTCACAGCACCTGCAGCCTTGGAATCGGCCTTGAAAACAACTTTAGCACCCGATTCTTCTCCCGTTATTTCAGCCGCTATTGTACCGCCGCCTTCAACAGACAGCATGCCGTTTACCACAACTTTTGCATATGTCGTTGCATCATATCCAAGCGTAGGCTTAAAGCGATATACCGAAACAGTATTTCCATGAGGATAAACCAAACCGTTCTGCCCGTCCTGCCAATTAGCCAAACTTCTGTCGTTTATAAGTTTACCGTCCTCGCCATACGCATTTGCACCGTATGCATACAGAGCAGCACCCGATTCAATAATCAACTGACCCGCAGACAAAGTATTCTGCTGTTTGGGCATAATATTCAGCTGAGCGCCGGGCAAAAGTTTGATTTCAACGCCGTTCGGAACAGTGACATTGCCATATACGTCGAGGCTGAAATTCCCGGGGATAGGTATCTGCAGATCTTCCGTGCTGATCGAAGCCCCGCTTACGGCAACAGCCATATTATTTATCTGAATATCGCCGTAGAACTCAAAAACATGCTTGCCGTCGGCAGTGTTCACGTATTTATAGAAATAACTGTCGGCGTCACGCAACTGTATGAACGAATCGATATCCGTACCGCCGAATGCAGCGTCGGCATGTTGCACTCCCAGCAGCGTTACTTTTACCGTTGCCTTTACATAATAATGAGAGCCGTATTCGAATTTGGTCTTCACCCCGAGGCTGGTCATCGAATACTGATTTAACGGGAATACTTTACTTTTTATAGCCGAACTTATCGTTCCGCCTTTCCAACCGACCATATTGAACGGTTCATAGACGTATGCGCCCGACTTAGCAACTATTTCGCCTTCGCCATAGGTAAACCCGATAGATTCAAAGCACGATTTGTCTTCCAGATAGATATAAGCCCCGCTTTGCACTTCCATTTCGCCATAAGATTCGCCGTAAACATTCGACGTAACTGTAGTATTGGCATTTCTTATAGCATTTACAGTAAGATTGCCGTCAACAAAAAGTTCAACCCCGCTTGCAACGGTAAGTTTTACAAAGCCTTTCTCCGCCACGGCTTTGACGCCGCTTTCCGTAACAACTTTAGTATCTGTCGAGTAATTGCCGTCGTACGGAACAAGCAGTGTTACGCCCTGCTTTACGGTATAGTAGTTGATATCGGGTTCACCCTCTGCCGTATAATAGAACTGTTGAGCTTCGCCTGCGGCAAACGAAGTATCTGCCGTAACGATTATAGAGCCGCTCGTTGCCGCATTTATAGCGTCCTCTATAGTGTAAAGCTCCTCGCCGACCTTTACCGAAGTCACCTTGAAGGGAACGACGGCGGAATCGGATTCTTCGCGGCCGAACACTATTTTGATATAGCTGTCGGCAAGGGTGTCAGCTGCCGTATATATGACGGGATATGTACCGCCCGCATTGAAGACGACGGCCTGCGAATCGCAGCTGAGGTAAGTTGCGATATTGTCTTTATTTATTGCGGGGTCGAGGCCTTCGGGAGCTTCGACTGCCCGGATAAGTTCGGATATGTTGCCGTTGAACTGCGACAAGGTGTTCACCCCGGCGGTGAAGGCGGCGTTATCATTTAAGACGACCTGAACCTTATACCATGCCGTGACGAACCTGTCAGTCTGCGCGGGCTCGTAATTCTTGTTTACAGAGCCGTCCGCGTTGTATACGAGGGTGAGCTTGTTTTCGCCGTTAGTGTATTCGACCGAGCTTGTGCCCGCAGGGAAGCTGAAGCCCGCCGCAAGATCTTCCGCCGTTATGATGTTTTCTTCACCGGGCACGCAGTAGAGGGTGTCGGCCCTGAGCGCCTTTTCGGGGATCTGCCCGTCGGTATATTTTGCCTTGTTTATGGTTACGCTGACCTGATATTCGCAGCCGTTGTAGTTGGCAGTGTCCTGCACGCTTACGGTGAACCGGTATTCGCCCGCGTCTGTGCCCCTGTTGGAGCCGGCTGTGACTTTGACCTCGCCGAAGGTTGCAGAGAAGTTTTCAAGCGGGAATATCTGCTCTTCGCCCGTGTATGTGAATGTTCCGTAGGGCGTAAAGGTTATTTTGTTTTCGGTGTTCTTCAATATTTTAACGGGAACGGAAACTTCGTCCGAGGCGAGGTAATTATCCGATTCGGGCACATAAACCTTGAAGTTATGGCTGCCGGCGTCGGTGAATACGTTGGTCTCGCCCCCGACAAGCACGGGCGTGCCGTAAGTGGCGCTAAAGTGCGCCGCAAAATCGCCGAAGGTCTGCGCCGCGCCGTTATAGGTGAGGTCGGCATAGTCGAGCGTCAGGATCAGCGTGTTTGCCGCCTTCTTTATCTCTACGGTGACTTCCTTTTCGGCGGCGTTCCAGTTGTCGGTGCCGTCGACGCCCACGGTGAAGGTGTATCTGCCGGCGTCGGTGCCCTTGTTTTCGCCCTCTGCGAGCCTGACCTCGCCGAAGGTTGCCGAAAACTTATCCAGCGGGAATGTCTGCTCCTCGCCCGTATAGGTGAACTCGCCGTAGCCCGCAAAAGTTATCTCGTTGTTCGCCTTGGAGATGGTTGCGGTGTACGAGCCGCTGTAATCTTCGTAATTTTCCGCCGCTATCTTATAATATACGGTATATACGCCCGCATTCACTCCGACGGGGATATCTTCGGCATATTCCCCCTCCTCTTTCAGTGAATAGGTTATGCGCATATCGTCGGGCGCACCCTGCACAACTATGCCCGTGCCGAGCGCGATCTCTTTGCCCGTATAGGGGGTGTTTACCGTACCCGTGGAGGTGATGTTGAACTGGCTGTCGGTTAGCGTTACGGAGATATCGTATTCGAACGCGAAGTTTGCAGTAACGTCCTCGCCGCCGAGCGTTACGGAGCATGCCCGCGCCCATTCGAAATCGTTGCCGAGGCTGCCGCCTTTTGCCGTGTAGGTGCCTTCCCCCGTCTTGTTGAGTTCGAGCGTGCCCGCAAAGGCAAAGCCTTCGGGCAGGCCCGACAGAACGCCCGCCTTGCCGAAGTCGGAGTACTGCCAAACGTTGCCGCTGGCGGCGCCTTCGCTGAGGGTGACGGTCACGGTGCGCGCCGTTACCTTAAAGGAGTTGTTGCCGTAGGCATACACTATTTCGTAGTTATCGGAGGCGAGGCCCGCCGCCGTCACCGTATAGCTGCCGACGGGGAGGTACCCCTCCGCCGCGCTGCCGTTATAACTGAACGCAAGTTTGCCGCCGAGCGAGCCCGCATTATCGCCGTTTGCAAACGGGGAGTAGCTCACTTCGGGCGTTATGGCGTCGGCATAAACGTAGCTGTTTTCCACGCTTACCGTTACGGTGAGCTTTGCTTTTGAAACTTCAAAAGTGCCGCCGACATAATTTATATCGTAATTACCGGAGGTGAGGCCGCCCGCCTTTACGGTGTAGCTGCCCGCACCGAAGGCGCCCTCGAAGGGTACGCCGTCCTTTTCATATGCAAACGCAAGCTTGCCGCCGAGCGAGGTTTCGTCCTCGCCATATGCAAAGCCGCTGTACTCCGCTTCGGGCGCGGGCCTGCCGCCGTAGGTGAAGTCCTCCGCTTCCGCAGTCACGGTGAGCGTCTTCTTCGTGACCTCGAACGAACCTTCCTTATAACTTATTTCATAGTTCGCCGCCGTAGCGCCGCTTGCCGCAACCGTGTAGCTGCCGACGCCGAGCTTTCCTCCATCGCCGCCGTTGAATGTGAATTTCAGCGCGCTCTCGTCCACGACGCTGCCGTCGTCGCCGAACACAAAGCCCTCATAACTGAGCCCGGGTTTTACCTCCGTGCCGTATTCGCAGCTGCCCTGCACGCTTACCGTTGCGATGAGCGCCGCCTTTTTTACGGTGAACTGCGCCGTGCCGGGAATTACGTTATAGTTGGCGTTTTTATAGCCGTCCGTTTCGGCAGTGTAGCTGCCTGCGGCAAGATTTCCGCTTACAACGGCGCCGTCCTTCTTTATGACGACGGTGCCCTGCCTGAGCACGCTGATGTCTTCGCCGTATGCGAACTGCGACTTATCCGCCGAAACAGTAAATTCGGGCTGCGCGCCGTAAGTTATGTCGCCTGCGGTGAGCGTGAGCGTTATATCCCTGGGCTTAACAAGAAATCTTGAAGTTCTTACGTTTGCAACATAGTTGTCGTCTTCGAGCGAAGCGGAAATTATATACGCGCCTGCCTCCAGCTTTTCCGCGTCGGCGGGCTGACCGTTTTCAAATGTATAAACCGCGGAGACGGAGCCGAGGTCGGAACTGTCGTCCTCGCCCACGAATCCGCTGAACGTAAACTCCGCCGCGGGCGCAGTGCCGTACACTACCGAGCCGTTCGAAAGGTTGGCGACAGACGCTGTTATTTCAAGCTCGGCTTTGCCCACATTTACCGTCTTTTCAAACGACCTTCTTTCGGATATGTAAGCGCCGTTTTCATTTTCGAAGACAGCTATGACGGTGGCAGACACCGTCTGCAGCCCCGCGCCGCCGAACACATAACTGTCGCCGCGCGACTCGTCGCCCCAGATGTGCGTATAAGTCATATTGCCGTACGCGGGATGCGCTATCGTTGCGCCCTCGCCGCCGTATACGGCGTTTGCGGGCAAAGCGATGCCCACGCCCGTCCAGTCGACAGAAAATTCCGCATAGGCTTCAACGGCATGCGCAGGCATGCTTGCATACGCCTCGGAAAGGGGCACAGGTTCGCCCTCTTCGCCCTTTATATACCAGCCGTCGAATTTCAGGCCCGCAACCGTTGCGGGTGCGGCGGGCGCAAGCGCGGCGCCGTATTCCACGGGCGTTTCGGTTATGACGCCGAGCACGTCGAGCGAAAGAGTATACGAGAGCTTTTTATATACGGCGGTGACAGTAGTTCTGGCTGAGATATCGGTAAAAGAACCGTCCCACTCCACAAATTCATAGCCCTCATGCTCCGGCTTCTCCGGTTCCTCCGCATCGCCTCCCGCGGGAACTTTCTGCTCATCTATGGTAAAGCCGGTAACGCCGTCCACAAAAGTGACGGTGTAGTAGCTGACAGCGTCGAACACGGCGTAATATGTAAGGTCGGAGGTGACCGAAGTCACTTCGCCCGGATCCACTATGTCGTCGGCGCCGCCTTCGGCGTCGTCCGTCCAGCCGGCAAATGTATACACTATGTTGCCCTCATCCGCCCTTTCGGGGTCGTTTTCGGGCACGGGCAGCTCTTCGCCCGCAGTTACCTTGGCGCTGAAAAACACTTCATCGCCGTTCATGTAAACGACCCTGTAAGTTTCGTCGGAAGCGCACGCCGAAACTACCGCCGCCACACACAACGCGGCGGGAATGGCCAAGAGCCAGAATTTCTTCATAATGACCTCCTAAAACCATGTCGCGGCGCGTCGGCGCGCCGCCACGGACACGGCGGGCAAAACAACTCTCTCACGCTTCGCCGCCGAAAAATTCAATTCCTTCTTACGCGCGTATCATAGTAGCATATTATTCAAAAAAATACAAGGACAGGGCCGACGTTTCTGCAAATAGCTATATTATGTAATTTTGTAACATTAACTATAAATTTCATTCGTATGCCAATTTCTGACATACTTTTTTTGCGATTTTCGGCATATTTTGCCAAAAAGCGCACAGCCCCGCCGCTGCATGCGGAAGGCCGGCGAATACGGCGGCATGAATTTTTATGCATGATAACCATATCAAAAAACACTCCCCGCAGAGCGGTAACGAAAATGCAGTTATGGATATAACTGTACCCCCCCCCCGATGAAAGTCAAGAATTTTACACTTTCAGACACAATCCGCCACACCCGCGCCTGTCCGGGCGGCTGTGCCGCCTGCGCTACCCGCTCCGCTTAAGCAACGCAAGTCAAACATCATTAACGCGCTCCTCTATTTCAAGTATCCGGATAAATGTTGCTATACTGTACTTCGGCGGGGATATTCACCAACATGTGTATATGACCCGGACATAAAATCATGCTTCTATTATCTCCCCCCTTTCTTTTACACAATTTCAGCATCACATCAAGAAATTTTTCTTTACTCAACGGCGTAGCCTTTTTTGACCCCCCCCCGGACTATCCGGGGGTTTTCTTTATACAAAAAAACTCCCGCCGCAAAAACGGCGGGAAATATGTTTCTTTTGTATGTTTTTGTATATACATCCGCGCACCTTATGGCGCCGGCTTGGCCGCTTACAGCAGCGACCTGTAAAGAGCGGCTATATCTTCCTTGGTGGGATCCTTGGGGTTGCCGGGGCGGCAGGCGTCGTCCATGGCAGACTGTGCGAGGAAGTCTATGTCCTCCTCCTTCACTATACCCTTGAGATTTTCGGGTATGCCAACGTCCTTTGAAAGCTGTGCTACCGCATCGCAGGCAGCTTTGCGCGCCTCGTCCAGAGTCATATTATCAACGTCCTCAACGCCCATTGCCTTGGCAATGTCGCGGTATTTTTCGCCCGTGGCCTCCGCATTGTAGCGCATTACCGTGGGCAGAAGAATGGCGTTTGCCACACCGTGGGGTGTATCATATACCGCGCCGAGCGCGTGCGCCATGGAGTGAACTATGCCGAGGCCGACGTTGGAAAAACCCATGCCTGCGATATACTGGCCGAGCGCCATCCCCTCTCTGCCCTCCTTTTCACCCTTTACGGCAGAGCGAAGAGAGCGGGAAATTATTTCTATCGCCTTTAAGTGGAACATGTCGGTCATCTCCCACGCGGCTTTGGTTATGTAGCCCTCGATTGCGTGTGTGAGCGCGTCCATGCCGGTCGCGGCGGTCAGGCCCTTGGGCATAGTGCTCATCATATCGGAATCGACTACGGCGACGACGGGGATGTCGTGTACGTCAACGCAGACGAACTTGCGCTTCTTCTGCACGTCGGTTATTACGTAGTTTATGGTAACTTCCGCCGCGGTGCCAGCCGTGGTGGGTACGGCGATTATGGGCACGCAAGGCTTTTTTGTGGGAGCCACGCCCTCGAGAGAGCGCACGTCCCCGAACTCGGGGTTGGCTATTATTATACCTATTGCCTTGGCGGTGTCCATTGAGGAGCCGCCGCCGATTGCGATGATATAATCTGCACCACTCTTTTTGAATGCAGCAACGCCCGTCTGCACGTTTTCAATCGTGGGGTTGGGCTTGATATCCGAGTAAAGTTCGTAAGCAAGGTTATTTTCCTGCAACACGTCCAGCACCTTATCGGTCACCTTGAATTTTACCAGATCGGGGTCGGAGCAGACGAAAGCCTTATGTAAGCCGCGCCTGTTTACCTCGCCCGGAATTTCCCTTATGGCGCCTGCGCCGTGATAGCTTGTTTCATTGAGTACGATACGATTAGACATATGATTCCTCCTGAATATCATTTTTATAATTGAACCGCACATATGCGGCAATTATTCCGATTTTTGCAGCTTTGCGCGCCTTGCCCCGCGCACCGTAAGTTCATGGAATACGACCACAAGCACAAGGAAAAACGCGAGGTAAGCAGGCAGTATTGCAGGGGACGCCGCCTGAGCTATTGCGCCGAACAGCGGCGAGGCTTGGCTGCCTATGTAGGCAAACGCCATCTGCATGCCTATTATCGCCTGCGACTTATCCGCGCCGAACAGCGACGGCGTAGAGTGGATTATGCCCGGATACACAGGCGCGCAGCCAAGCCCGAGCACTACAAATCCCGCTATGGTAAGCCAGGATACAGAGGGAATAATAAGAGCCACACCCGCGGCCATCAGCACACAGCCCGCGCGGATGAGCGTGCGGTCGGAAAACCTGAACGTGAGAAAACCGTTTATGCCCCTGCCCGCAGTGATGCCGATAAAGAACAGGCTGGCAAACATTGCGGCGCGCTCTTCGGAAAAGCCGCCGTGCGCGATCATGTAGCTGCTTGCCCACAGCGAAGTGCTCGATTCGAGGGCGCAGTAGCAAAAGAAGCACAAAAAGCACATGGCTGCGCCCGGCACGCGGAAAACCTCCTTCAGAGGAACGGGACGGCGCGAATAATTCCTCCCGCCCTCTGCCGCAGGGACGACGCCTGGCGCGACCGGCCTTTTCCACAGCGGCAGGCTTAAAAACAGCATCAGCGTTATGCAACCCTGCACTATAGCCACTATCAGATAGCCGCGGCTCCACCCGCCCGCGCCGGCAAGCGCATAGCTCATTATGTACGGACTGACCGAAGCGCCGACGCCCCACATGCAGTGCAGCCAGCTCATGTGGCGGCTTTTAAGGTGCAGCGCCACATAATTGTTGAGCGCCGCGTCTACACCGCCCGCACCGAGGCCGTAAGGTATGGCGAACAGCGCGAGCTGCCAGAATTCCGATGCAAAGGAGAACAGCAGCAGCGCAACCGCAGTGAGCAGAGTACTTATCGCGGTTACCGTTCCCGCGCCGAAGCGCTTTGTAAGCCTGTCGCTCAGCAGGCTGGAAACTATCGTGCCGGCGCTTATTATCAGCGAAATTACGCCCGCAAGCCCTATGGGCGCGCCCAGCTCGCCGCTCATTACCGGCCATGCCGCGCCGAGCAGGGAATCGGGAAGGCCCAGGCTTATGAAACTTAAATATATGACCGCGACAAGAAGACCAAACACGCGTTGACCGCCTGAACTTTATTGGGCAAATCCCTTTTTAAGTATAGCTCACCCGCCCGTCAGAGGTCAAGAAAATCCTTGCGGTAGTTCTTGACCCCGAACAGCTCTAAAAGTTTGAGCATGTCCTCGTCCTTTATTGTGTTAACCCTCGGCAGGTGCGCGGTGAGCATATAAATCTGCGCCGCCTTTTCAACCGTTTCGATGAGGCCGAAAGTTTCGTCCGGCGTCTTGCCCGCGCCATATATGCCGTGCATTGCCCATACCACAAGGCGGAATTCCTTCATCTTTTGAGCGGTCGCCTTGCCTATTTCGGCAGTGCCGCACAGCATCCATGGCAGCACGCCCACGCCTTCGGGGAACACAACTATGCACTCGGTGCACATCTCCCAGAGGGAATGAGTGAACTTCTTTTCGTCAAGCTCGTGCACGAAATTCATTGCAAGCGTGTTTGTGGGGTGAGAGTGCATTACCACCCTGTTTTCCGGATCTACCGAAAGGCGCGCCATGTGGCTCATCATATGTGCGGGGAATTCCGAAGTAGGTCTGCCGCCGCCCTTAAAGCCCCACAACAGCTCTACTTCCTTGCCGCCCTTGCCTATGCGGACAATACCAAGGTTGGTTTCGGGGTCGTCCTCCACGTTTTTGAAGTACTTGCCCGTGCCCGTGACTATGAATATCTTACCTTCGAGCGGGCTTGCGTCGAAGTCCACTTCGTTCACGCCCATAAGGGGTATGGTGCGGATGACTTCGTTCAGGTCAAGATACTGCGCCACTTCTTCCTCTTTAAGAAGATAGCTGATGTTGCCGCCGTTGCGCTCGTCCCAGCCAAGACGATACATATTCGATGCCGTTTTGCACATCTCGCGCACGAAAGGCGCTTCTTTTACGTCTTTGAGCGAGCGGGCGAGGTCTTTACCCGCCTTTTTGATATCGTCTAAAAATCCCATAATTCACTTCCTTTCCTTTAATACATTTTTTTCATATGCCCGTATAGGGGCGAGGTAGTCCTCTTTAAGCCCCTCGCGGGAGAGATACTCCTTCCACACCGCGCCGAAGGGCATATCCTTGACCTCTTCCTGCGCAACCATAAGTTCGGTGAAGTTGCTCTCGTCCTGCAACTTTTTCAGCTTGTCGTGTGGAATGAGCAGGGCATACAGCAGAGCCTTTTCCATAGACCGCTGTCCCGTTACCCACGCCGACAACCTGTTTATGCTTGCGTCGAAGTAGTCCAGACCTATCATCACCTTATCTATCGCGTTGTTGCGCACGATTTCCTTTGCGATTTCTTTGAGTTCGTCTTCGAATAAAACTACGTGGTCGGAATCCCACCTTACGCCGCGCGTGACGTGCAGTGCGAGCTTATCATAGAAGGCCAAAAGCGCAGGAATTTTATCCGATACGTATTCCAGCGGATGATAGTGGCCGTTATCCAGAAGGCAGCAGATATCGTTCTTTGCCGCGTAGTTCTGATAGAACTCGTTGGAGCCTACCGTGTAACTCTCCACGCCTATGCCGAACACCTTGCTCTCCACCGCTACCACTACCTTGCTGTGGTCGTAGCCGCAGGCGAGTATCTTATCCAGGCTGTCTTTCAGCCTCAATCTCGGCGTGAGCCTGTCGGCGGGGACATCCTTGAAGCCGTCCGGTATCCAAATATTTACGAGACAATGCGAGTTGAACTTGTCCGCGAAATATTCGGCTATTTTAAGGCAGGCAATGCAGTGGTCTACCCAGAACTTTCTTATATCTTCGTCGGGCGAAGAGAGGGTAAGCCCGTCCTTTACGTTTTTGTGTGAGAACATTGTGGGGTTGAAGTCTATGCCGTCCAGCCCGAGCCCCTTTGCAAAGTCAACCCAAGGCTTGAAGTGTTCGGGGCGGTAGGCGTTGCGGTCTACCTGTTCGCCGTTCAAAACGGCATAGCTGGCGTGAAGGTTCAATCTCTTTTTGCCGGGCATTAACGAGAACGCCTCTTTTATGTCGGCCTTTAACTCCTCAAAATTTCTCGCCCTGCCGGGGTAGTTGCCCGTAGTCTGTATGCCGCCCGAAAGAGCTCCGCCGCCGTCCAATCCTATTACATCGTCGCCCTGCCAGCAGTGAATTGACACGGGGATATCCCTTAAACAATTTATTGCATTTTCGGTATCCACGCCCTTTTCGGCGTATTCTTTTTTTGCCAAATCATACATATTCATGCCACTGTCTCTCCTATATTGAACGAATTTTTTACTATCTTACGCGCCGTAGCTATATCCTGTATCTCGCCAGCGCTTATCATCTGCATTATTATGTTGCCTATGGAAGTGGCCTCGACTGGGCCGGTAAGAATACGCTTGCCCGTAACTTTTGCAGTAAGCTCATTCAACAAACCGTCACGGCAGCCGCCGCCTATGATACTGATACTTTCCGCACGACTGCCCGTGATACCTTCCAGTTCCTCCACCGCATGCTTATAGCCAAGCGCAAGACTGTCGTAAACGGTGCGCACTACCTGTGCGTCTGAAAGTGGTCTGCCGACTGTGGAACGTATTTCTTGCATCATATCGGACGGAGCAAGAAAGCGGGCATCGTTTACATCTACAATGCAACCCTTCTCCTGCGAGCGCGCCATGGCAATCATTTCGGGAAAAGTTCCGCCAAGTTCCCGCCGGATATTCTGCAACATCCACAGCCCCATTACGTTCTTCTGCAAGCGGAAGGTGAAATCTATGCTGCCCTCGTTGGAGTAATTTACGCGCATCGCGGCCTCTTCGGTGTGAGCACCGTACTGTTCGGTACCGAGCAGCGACCACGTGCCGGAAGAGATATACATGTCGCCGAAATTTATGGGCGCCGCAAGCACTGCCGAAGCAGTGTCGTGCGTGGCGGGAAGGATAACAGCCGCATCATACCCTACAAAATCGCGCACCTGTTTTGAAAAATTGCCCACCGCAGTGCCCGGCTGCGAAAGTTCGCCGAACAGGCTGCCTTCGAACCCGAGAGCCCCGATGATATCCCCGTCCCATTTATGGGTCACGGCGTTTACCATGCCCGTGGACGTGGCGTTGGTATATTCCTGCCGCATTACGCCCGTGAGACGGTAGCCAAGGTAGTCGGGCAACATGAGAAAGTGCTTCGCTTTTTTTAGTCTGCCGCTCATCTTATCTTCGTAAAGCTGATACACGGTGTTGAACGGCTGGAACTGAATGCCCGTGCGGGAATAGAGTTCGTTGAAGGATATTATGCGGTGGACCTGTTCCGTCGCCGCCTCCGTCCTGCCGTCGCGGTAGGAAAATACGTCGCCAACGGCGTTGCCTTCTTCGTCGAGCAGAGCATAGTCAACCGCCCAGGTATCTATGCCGACGAAGTCAGGAACAAGCCCCTGTTCGCCAGCAGCTTTCAGCCCGAGCAACACTTCGTTTACCAGCCTCTTTTCATCCCAAACCAAATGTCCTGAACGGCGTTCAATGCCGTTTGCAAAACGGTAGACTTCCTTTAATTTTATTCGTCCATCTTCAAGCGCGCCAACAATGTGACGACCGCTCGACGCACCTATATCTATCGCAAGAAATCTCATTGAAGTTCGCACCCGAAAGTATATTTTCCGCTGCCGACTGTGCAGACGGTGCCGTCCGGCATGGTTATTTCACATTCCGCGGATACGGGTACCTCTACATCGAGGATAAATCTGCCGCTCTCCGCTTTCCAGCCTGCAGCCGCCATACCATATGGCGTTCGGACGGATACTCTTGCCCACGTCAGTCCGCCGCCCGGCAACGGTCTAACCGCAAATTTTTTGTAACCGGCTTCCTTGGGAAATATACCCGCCACGCGACTGTATAAAAAGTTGCCCACAGAGCCGCTTGCGTAATGATTGAATGATACCATGCCGCCAGTGCCGTCATCTTCACAACCGTTAAGCGTGCCGTCCTCTTTAAGGGCATCCCAGCGCTCCCATATCGTAGTACCGCCGGCTTTGACCTCATACAGCCATGAAGGACATTTTTCGTTCATAAGCATGTTGAACGCCGCGTCACGCTGCCCGTTATCGGCGAGCGCAAACAGCAAAAATGGTGTACCGGGGAAACCCGTGCCTATACGCCAGCCGTCGCGCTCTGCAATCCGCGCAAGGTTTTCCGCCGCCCTTTCGCGCACGCCTTCGGGAAACATCCCGAACGCGAGCGGAAGCACATAGGCCGTTTGGAACTCCTCTTTAAGTTTGCCTTCCCCATCGGTAAAGACCTCGGTATATGCCCTTGCAACGCGTTGCGACAACTTTTTATATCGCCCGGCTTCGTCCTCTTTGCCAAGCACATGCGCAACCTCTGCAAGCAACCTGCTCGTGTTGCACAGGCTGGCGGTAGCCGTCCACTTGCTGCGCTTCTGCCAGTCGCTCATTTTGTCGACGTCGGGTGCAACCCAGTCGCCGAAGTGCAGTACCGCAGGAGTGTGCCATATGTAGCGCCCGTTGCCCGCGCCAAAGCCCGCCCAGAAGCGGCAAGCCTTTACATACTTTTTCATAACAGGGTACATCATTTCAAGTATGCCCCTGTCGCCGTAGGCAAGGTACATCGCCCATGGCACAAGTATGCACGCATCCCCCCAGAAATCCATAGCCATTACAGGCATGGTAGCAGGAAAGCCATAGCCCTGTACGGGCACGGTGTTGGGTATTCCGCCCGTTTTAAGCTGTTCGGATTTTACGTCGGCAAGCCACTTTTCCAAAAAACGAGACATGTTGAAATTGAAGCACGCCGTTGGTGCGAACAGCCCGATATCGCCCGTCCAACCCATGCGCTCATCCCGCTGCGGGCAGTCGGTGGGAATATCCACGAAGTTAGAGCGAGCACTCCACACTATATTTGATTGAAGCCTGTTTATTCGCCGGTCAGAACAAGCGAATTCGCCTGTCTGCTCCACATCCGACCAAAGTGCATATGCCGTAAGCTCGATGTCCTCCCTATCAATTCCCGTGACGGATACATAGCGAAAGCCCATGTAAGTGAACCGGGGGGAGTATGTCTGAACACCCTCCTGGCATATATACTTTGCCGTTGCCTTTGCCGAACGAAGAAGGCGTGTGGCGAGGCCGCCGTCATTTTCCAGAACCTCGGCATGACGGAAGATAACTTCCTGTCCTGTTCTACCGTTTATTTTAGCGCAGACAACGCCTGCAAAATTTTGTCCGAAATCATATATCAATTCCCTGCCCCGCACCGTGCAGGAAACTGGCTTCATTATGCGCTGCGCCCTTACCGGCGCTCCGTATTCGGCGCATATTACGGGATGTATGGAAATTTTTTCGCACGAGGCGGCGTGCCAGCCCAGCTTATTCATATCGGCAGTGCCGTCACAAGTTTCGCCGTCGTAAAAGTCGGCAAAAACATATCTGCCGCCCATCGCCGTCTGCCAGCTTTCGTCGGTGGCTATCACCTCGCTCGAGCCGTCGGCATACCACAGCCGCACTTCGGCAAGCAATGCCTGCCGCTTTGCCGTTATCCTGTTTTTGCGTGTGAATACAAACGAACCGACCGCCCAGCCCCCAGCAACAACGAACAATAATTCGCCGCCCGTTTTGAGCTGTTCGGTGACGTCGTACACGCAGTATTGCAACGTATGTTTATAGGAAGTGAATCCGGGCGCGAAGTACCTGTCGCCCACACGCCTTCCGTTTATCTCCAGTTCGAATATGCCCATAGCGGTGGCATATACTTCTGCCCGCGCAAGCGGTTTTTTCACCTCGATACGCCTGCGGAAATTCATGGGAACAGGCGAGACCTTCCTTTCGGTGAACTTATACGACCCGTCGGTTATCCAACTACCCTGCCACTTAACCCCAAGCCTGCCCGTACTGAACTTTACCTGTGCGGAGGCGCTTTCGCCATTGGTGAGCGTTGCCGTGAGGTTTGCCGTGTAGCGGGTGAAAGGTTCGAGGGGCTTGCCTGAGTAGGGTACGAGAACCTGATCCTTTGTTACCATCCTGCAGCCGTTCACCTCGATGACTGCCTCCTTTAAGGCGACATTTTGCTCCCCCGAGGCTAAAGCAAAAGAAAAGCGGGGAACGAGATTATCGGTCACACACCCGTCTTTCAAATTTTCTACGGAAAAATAAGTTATCTGCATGTATTCACCAAGCATCAGCCGATGCGATTGTATTTACGGTTACATTATACTAAATATGTACAAGTTTGTCCATATCGCCGTAAAGATTGCTCATAAACTTGATATATGAGCAAAATAGAGCCAACTTTATGCACAAATGCGCAAAGAATACGCGTACAAGCGTACGAGTATATTGACAACTGCCCGCTTTGTGTTACAATATAATCAAAAGAATTTATATCTGCGCAAAAATGCGCACGGAGACGGAATATGCCCGACAATCAGTTTGTAAACAAGCGAATAGACGGTATCTACGAATATCTGAAAAAGCACAGACGCGCTTCTATAGAGGATCTTGCAAAAGCGCTTTACATGAGCCAGTCGACCATAAGGCGCGACCTTGCCGAGATGCAACAGCTTGGTATGATAGCGCGCTATCATGGCGGAGCCATGCTGCGCGACGGAGCGGACGAGCTTTCGATATTCACAAGACTGGAAAAAGATACCGAACACAAGCAGCGGGTTGCAGAGATAGCCATAAGGCACATACCGGAATTTTCCAGCGTATTCATAGATAACTCCACCACCTGCCTTGCACTTACTCAAAAACTTGACCTTGCCGGCAAGCTGGTGGTAACCAACGGACTGCAGCTTGCATTGCAACTTTCGCGCCGAAAGGATGTGCAGCTGGTGATGCCCGGCGGCAGCGTACACTTCAACACCAACGCTCTTACCGGCAGCATGGCGACGCGCATGATGCGAACATTCACCCCCGATCTGATGCTGTTTTCCTGTGCGGCACTGAGCGAAAAGGGAATCTTCGAACGCTCGCTTGAAACAACACAGCTGAAGCAGGTAGTAACCGAACAGTGCCGATGCCGCATACTGATAGCCGACGAGAGCAAGCTGGGTGCGTCCGCCGCCTTTCGCATTGCAAGGCCGGAGGACATGGATGCGATTATAACCGACGCCCCCGACGAACGTATATCCGCACTTAAAGCCACCGGCGCACATTTGCTTAACATATAAAGCCTTATTCCTCCCCTGTTGAGGGGAGGAATTATTTTACCGTTATAAGGTTACTTCCTTGTTATGGGATTGGTATAGCGTATATGGTCGCCGCCGACAATAACATAGCCGCAGTCATAACGGTAGCCGTTGCAGAAATTAAAATCTGTCTGTATCTCTTCATATCACACCTCTGCTCAGTTACCCAACCCCATACAACCCTTAAGCCAGCTTTCCGCATTTGAGAACCTATCGCTCACAAAGCCGTTGCCGCGATCGAACACCGTAACGTTCACATACATGACTCCGCCATAGTAAGAGTTATACTGCAGATCGGGCGGAGCCGCGTGATTGAACACGAAATCCGAACAGGAGGCAAGAGCGTAGGCATCGCCATAGTTACCCGACAGCGGAACATACGTCCATACATACGCCTCCATAGCCGAATAAACATAAGCCTGCCGCACGATCATGCATAAAATAATATATCCGCATACAGAAAAAGGCTCTCCCGCGAAAGCACGGGGGAGCCTTTTATTGCAGAATATCAAATATTTGCGGCATATATGCCGCCCTTTTGACCGCGAAGCGCCTTTACTTCAACATGTCTGAAAGCTTTTTGGAGTTGAGGAAGTTCATTATCACTTCATCGAGTTCGCGCCAGAGCGGAAGCGAAAGGCAGTTGGCTGCGTTTTCGCACGGGGTGTCGCTGTCGAGACAGGAGACGGGCGCAAGCGAACCCTCCGCCGCCACTATTATTTCGCCGACGGTGCACTCCTCCGCACTGCGCGCGAGCCTGTAACCGCCGCTCTTGCCGCGCGCGCTCAAAACCAGCCCCGCCGCAGACAGCGGGCCCATGACCGCTTCGAGATACTTGACGCTCTCGTGCTGGCGCTCGGCTATGTCGGTGAGAGAAACGTTGCCCTCGCCCGCATGCTGGGCAAGGTCTATCATCACTTTAAGGGCGTTGCGGCCCTTCGTAGTTATCATCATAATGTGTCAACCGCCGTATTCGATCATCTTTTCTATGCACTTCACCGCCGCAAGGCGCGTCGCCTCGTCCATGGCGATCTCCTCCCCGCCTTCGCCGCGAACGGCGTTGTATACGTCCGCAAGCGTGGTTACCTTCATGTTGTGGCACACGAGGTCCTTGGAGAGGGGATAGAACTTTTTGTCGGGACAGCGGAACTGAAGGTGCTGCACTATGGCGTTTTCCGTGCCGATTATAAATTCCTTGCCGTCCGAATGCTCGGCGTAGTCCATTATGCCCGTGGTGGAACCGACGTAATCGGCAAGCTCCACCACCTCCGGCCTGCACTCGGGGTGGACAAGGAAGAGCGCCCCGGGGTGCGCCGCCTTTGCTTTGAGCGCGTCCGCCTTTGTCATGCGGGCGTGCGTGGGGCAGCCGCCGTGCAGCAGTTTGAAGTTCTTTTCGGGAATGTTCTTCGCCACATATGTGCCGAGGTTTATGTCGGGAATGAAGATTATGTCCTTCTGCGGAATGGCGCGGCAGATCTTCAGCGCGCTCGACGAGGTGACGCACACGTCGCACACCGTTTTGAGTTCGGCGGTGGTGTTCACATACGCCACCACGGCGTAGCCCGGCATGCTCTCTTTGAGCTGCGCTATCATTTCCTTATCGAACTGTTCCGCCATCGGGCAGCCCGCGTCGGGGTTTGCGAGCAGCACCTTCTTCTGCGGGGAGAGCATCTTGACCGTTTCGGCCATGAAGCGCACGCCGCACATCACCACGACGGACTGCGGCGCCGTCTTTGCCCTTACGGAAAGAGCGTAGCTGTCGCCCGTAAAATCTGCCACTTCGCAGATATCTTCGCTCATATAGCTGTGCGCAAGTATGCACACGTCGCGCTCCCGTTTAAGGCGCATTATCTCCTGCTGCATTTCCTTTAACATATATTCAACTCCTATAATTACGATATGATTATATCACAACGGCGGGGCGCGGTCAACATTATTCAAAAGTAAAATTGTGCCTGTGCGCCGCGCAATTTATTACAAATTTTTTACCCGAGCGTGTAAGAATTTATTACATCTGTGCGGTATGCTTTACATAGCGTTTTACAATCCAAATCATGAGAGGTAAAAAATGGACAAGAGGAACTTAAAAAAGATCTTTGCCGCATTCATGGCGGCGGCCGCGCTTTCGGCAACCATGCTCGCGGCGTGCGCAGACGGCGGCAACAACGGCGCTGACGGCAGCGGAAACGGCAACGACACCGAACAGACGCCCGGCGGCGACGACAACGATGGCAACGAGGGTAACGAGGGCAACGAGGGCAACACGCCCGCAGCAAAGGACTTTTACTGGAACAAAGTTGCCTCTTACTATACCGGGTACAGCAGCGCCGACGGCGGCGTGGCAGAGATAGTGCAGTACAACGAGGACAACGGCAAACTGTACCTTGTGAACGGGCTGACAAGCACGGTGGACATAGTTACGCTCGGCGAATACGGCGAAGACGAGCTTGAAACGACTTTCGACGCCAATACCGACAGGATAGACCTGAGCGGCATGCCCGCCGCACACCCCGAAAGTTTTGAGGACGGGTTTGAAGTGGGCGACATAACCAGCGTGGCGGTGAACACCGAGCTCGACGTTATAGCCTGCGCGGTGCAGCACACCGACTACGACAAGAACGGCGCGATAGTCATACTCGGCTACGACGGCACTTTCAGGGCGGCATACCCCGCGGGCGTTCAGCCCGACATGGTGACCTTTGCAGGCAACATAGCGCTCTCCGCCAACGAGGGCGAACCGAGGATGGGCTACGAGAGCGGCACCGACCCTCTGGGCAGCGTGACGGCGGTAGACCTTTCCGCCTCCTCCCCCGAGGCGCGGACGATAACCTTTGAAAGTTTCGACGCAAGGCGCGACGAGCTTGTGGCCGACAAGGTACTGCTCAAAAAGGACACGGCACCCTCCGCCGACCTCGAACCCGAATACATAGCGGTGAGCGGGAACAGGGCTTTCGTTGCGCTGCAGGAGGCCAACGCCGTTGCCACGCTCGACCTTGAGAGCATGACCTTCACCTCCGTGAAGGGACTGGGCTTCAAGGATCACAGCGCAGCCGGGAACGGGCTGGACCTGCTGGAAGACGGCAAGGCGGAGATAGCCGCGCAGGACGTACTGGGCGTATACATGCCCGACGGCATGGCGACTTACGAGCAGGGCGGCAAGACCTACCTTGTGACCGCCAACGAGGGCGACGCGCGCGAATGGAACGGATACGAAAACATCGAAAAATATGAAGTGGGCGACACCAAGGTAGAGGTGCTTATAAATTCCGAGACGGACGGCCTTGAAGAGGGCAAGCACTACCTTTTGGGCGCCAGGTCGTTTTCGGTGTGGGACGCAGACGACATGAGCCTTGTGTTCGACAGCGGCGACATGATAGAGAGCTACATCGCGGCGAGCGACGATTACAAGGCGTACTTCAACTGCAACAACGACGACGTAGAGCTTGACAGCCGCAGCAAGAAGAAGGGCCCCGAACCCGAGGCCGTGAACGTGCAGACGATAGGCGGCAGGACTTACGCCTTTGTGGCGCTTGAAAGGCAGGGCGGCGCGCTCACATTCGACATAACCGACCTTGAAGCCGTGGAGATAGTCGCCTACGCGAACAGCCGCGATTACAGCGGCGACATGCTCGGCGACGTGGCGCCCGAGAGCATCGACTTCATTCCCGCGGCAATCTCGCCCAACGGTAAAGACCTGATGGTGGTCGCCAACGAAAACAGCGGCACGGTGGCTGTATACGCCATGGAGGACGAAGAAAAGACCTACGAGATGCACTCCGTATTTGTGCCCGCAGAGCAGCAGAATGCCGACCACCTGCTGATATGGTCGGTATTCGGCAACGGAGGCAAGGACGACGGCTCCACCACCAACGACTTCATAACCATACACAACCCCACGGACAGCGCGGTCGCGCTTGACGGCTGGAAGGTGCGCTACGCCGCAGCGGAGGACGACGGCACGCTCAACTGGACGGAGATCGCGCTTTCGGGCACGCTGGAAGCGGGATGCAACTACATAATAATAGGCAAAGACACCGGGAATACCGCCGCTTTGATAAGTTTTGCCGCAGGCGACTACGACCAGAAGGTCGACACCCTTGAAATAGACAACAAACACTACTCGCTGCAGCTGACCGACGGCGAAGGCAACGTGGTGGACGCGCTCGGCGTGACGGACGAGGGCGAGGCAGAACAGGGCGAGGGCACGCTTGCAAGCGGCATAAACAAGCACAGCATAATAATCAGAAAGGACGAGACCGACACTGACAACAACGCCACCGACTTCGAGATAATCGACTTCGACGACATTGAAAACGCTGCCGACTACAAGCCCGTTAAAAGATAACATCTGCGGCATATTGCCGCGGGTATGAAACATTACATTCATCACAAAAAATGCCGCGCACGGCCTGCGCGGCATTTCTCAAAATCACGCTCTGTTGGAATCGGCTATGCTCCTGACAATGGAGATAACGTTTTCCTGCTGGCTTTCGGTCAACTTGCCGAAGAGTTCGAGCAGTTCTATCTGCTTTGCGCTAAGTTTGTCGCAATCGACATCGGCAAACAGTTCCGCCATACCTATCCCGAAGAGAGCGCAGACGTCCTCCAGAACCTTTACGGTGGGCATAGAATCTTTTTCGTTATACCAGTTATACACCGAAGTTTCCGAAAGGCCCAGCTTTCGCGCAAGCTGCGACAAAGACATGTTGTGCGCCGTACGGAGCTGATCTATTTTCTTCCTCGGATCTGTCATGAGCCGCTCCCAAAATGCAAGTGTACTTATAGTTTACCCCATACTGCACTCCAAAATTACTATCTTTAATTGTGAATTTATTAAACTTTACTTGCGAATTTTTATGCGTTGAGTTATACTATTTACATGAATATAATGTTTTGCGGGCATAGCAGGCTACCGGATAAAGAAACGGTATCGGCCGAACTTGAACGCAGTTTAATTGCAATATTCATGCAGGCGCGGCGCGAAGGCATAAAACTTGAATTTCTTTGCGGCGGATACGGCGATTTCGACCTTTTATCGGCCATTACAGTAAATAATATTAAAAAGCGTTTCAATAGCGTCGAGAGTTCCATTTACTTCATTACGCCATATATTACGCAGTCCTACAAGCAGCGCAATAAACAGATGCTTACAATTTTTGACGGCATAATATACCCGCCGATAGAGTCAGTGCCGTACAGATTTGCAATAAATAAGCGAAACGAATGGATGGTAAAAAATTCAGATATAGTCATAGCTTACGTAAAATATTCATGGGGAGGAGCGGCAAGGACATTGGAATATGCAAAAAAGAAAAATAAATTTATTATAATGATATAAAAACCGGCCCCGCGGCGAAGCCTTTCAGCTTCGCCGCGGGACTTTTGTACTATAAATAACTTACGCCGCAAGGCGGGGTCGCTCGGCCCGTGGCGGGGCGTATAAAATAATTTACGGCACAAGGCAGGGGCCACTCGGCCCGCGACCGGGCGTATTATAAATTACTCTTCGCCTTACCCCCCTGCCCATCAACCCTTGAAGATGCGAGGTAACCCAGCCCGTGGCGGGGCATATAAAACAATTTACTGCGCAAGGCGGGTTCCCCGCCGATAGCGCGACCCTGTTTGCTGCGGCAGCAGGCTCACCGGAGGTGAATGGCGGCATTGCAATAATCGCGGGCCCCTGAAAATGCCGCCAGAGGAACATGGTTCCTGAAATTCACAAAAAATGCCGCGCACGGCCTGCGCGGCATTTTTGTGAGTAGTTTTTTTATTCAAGCTCGAATGCGCCGGTATACAGCTGATAATACTGCCCCTTCTGTTCGAGCAGCTGCTCGTGAGTACCGCGCTCTATGATGCGGCCGTGGTCGAGCACGATTATTACGTCGGAATTCTTTACCGTGGAGAGGCGGTGTGCGATGACGAACACGGTGCGGCCCTTCATGAGGGCGTCCATGCCGCGCTGGACTATGGCCTCCGTTCGGGTATCTATCGAGGAAGTGGCCTCGTCGAGGATCATTACGGGAGGGTCGGCGACCGCCACGCGCGCTATCGAGAGCAGCTGGCGCTGGCCCTGCGAAAGGCTGGCGCCGTTGCCGGTGATGAAGGTGTTGTAACCTTCGGGCAGGCGGGTGATGTAGTCGTCGGCGCCCGCGAGCTTGGCGGCCGCGATGCACTCCTCGTCGGTGGCGTCCAGCCTGCCGTAGCGGATATTGTCCATAACCGTGCCGGTGAACAGGTTGGTGTCCTGCAATACCATGCCCAGCGAGCGGCGCAGGTCGTCCTTCTTTATCTTATTGATGTTGATGCCGTCGTAGCGTATTTTGCCGTCGGCGATATCGTAGAACCTGTTCAAAAGGTTGGTTATGGTGGTCTTGCCCGCGCCCGTCGCTCCGACGAAAGCCACCTTCTGCCCGGGCTTGGCATACAGCGAGATGTTGTGCAGCACGGGTTTGCCCGGCTCGTATTCGAAGTCTACGTCGAACATGCGCACGTCGCCCTGCAACTTCGTGTAGGTGACGGAGCCGTCGGCCTGGTGGGGATGCTTCCACGCCCACATGCCGGTACGTTCTTCGCATTCGACTATCTCGCCGTTCACTTCGCGCGCACGCACGAGGGTGACGTAGCCCTCGTCGACCTCGGGAGGCATATCTATGAGCGAGAACACGCGCTCCGTGCCCGCAACGCCCATTACCACCGAGTTTACCTGCTGGGATACCTGGTTTATGTTGCCGGTGAACTGCTTTGCCATGTTGAGGAAGGGCACCACCACGCTTATGGTGAGGGGAAGCCCCGAAAAACTTACATTGAATACATTGAGGCCGGGCAGCAGCAACACGCCGCCCACGACAGCGAGCACTACGTAGAGCACGTTGCCTATGTTGAACAGCGCGGGCGCGAGCATGTTTGCATACCTGTTGGCGCGGCGGCTTGCATCGTAAAGTTTTTCGTTGACCTCGTCGAAGCCCTTCTCTGCCGCCTCCTCGTGGCAGAAGGTCTTTATCACCTTCTGGCCGACGAGCATCTCTTCGACATATCCCTCCTCTTCGGCGATGGCCTGCTGCTGCTTTACGAAGTAGCGCGCCGAGCCGCCGCCTATCTTTTTTGTGACGATAAGCATCACCGCCGTGCCTGCAAGCACGATAAGCGTGAGCCACAGGCAGTAATACAGCATTATGATGAACACCGAAAGCACGGTTATTGCCGAGATGAGTATCTGCGGGAAGGACTGCGAGATGAGCTGACGAAGGGTGTCTATATCGTTGGTGTAGTAGCTCATTATATCGCCGTGGCCCATGGTGTCGAAGAACCTGATGGGCAGGCGCTGCATGCCGTTGAACATCTTATCGCGCAGCTTTTCAAGCGTGCCCTGCGTGATTATCACCATCAGCTGGCCGAAGGCGAAGCCGGTGACGACGGAGGCAACGTACAGCGCGATGAGGATATAGACGTTGCTTAGGATCTCGCCGCCGGCCTGTTCCCAGGTGGCGCCCGAGCGCAGCATGTCGTCTATGAGCGCTATTACCCTCTGCATGAATATGGCGGGCACGGCGCCAACTATCGCGGTAAGCGTTATGCAGGCGAGCGCCACGGGCAGCAGCGCGGGGTAAAAGGAGAGCACAGTTTTGAACAGGCGCCAAAGTACGCCCTTTTTCTTTTCAGTCTTCAAGATCGTGCCCCTCCTTGTTCTGAGAAGTATAAACTTCGCGGTAGATGGCGTTGCGCTTGAGCAGCTCGGCATGGGTGCCGACGTCGTTTATCCTGCCGCCGTCCATGACTATTATCCTGTCGGCGTCCTCCACCGAAGCGGTGCGCTGGGCTATTATTATCTTTGTTGTCTCGGGGATGTATTCCCTGAAGGCCTTGCGTATCCTGGCGTCGGTGTGAGTGTCCACCGCCGAAGTGCTGTCGTCCAGGATGAGTATCTTGGGCCTTTTGAGCAGGGCGCGCGCTATGCACAGCCTCTGCTTCTGCCCGCCCGAGACGTTGGCGCCGCCCTGCTCGATATATGTATCGTACTTTTCGGGGAAGCGCTCGATGAATTCGTCGGCGCACGCCATGCGGCAGGCCTCGCGCAGCTGTTCGTCGGTGGCGTTCGGGTCGCCCCAGCGCAGGTTTTCGGCTATCGTGCCCGAAAAGAGCACGTTCTTTTGCAGCACCATCGCCACGGAGTTGCGCAGCACCTCCATGTCGTACTGCCGCACGTCCACGCCGCCCACCTTTACTGTGCCCTCGGTGGCGTCGTACAGGCGTGAGATAAGCTGCACGAGCGTAGACTTCGAAGAGCCCGTGCCGCCTATTATGCCTATCGTTTCGCCCGACTTAATGTGCAGGTCGATGTTTGAAAGGGCGTTCTTTTCTGCCGCGGCGGAGTACTTGAAACTTACGCCGTCGAAGTCTACCGAGCCGTCTTTTACATCGGTGACGGGGTTTTCGGGATTTTTGAGGGTGCTCTCTTCGGTGAGCACCTCCACTATTCGCCTGCCCGATTCGCCCGCCATGGCTATCATGGTGAACGCCATGGAGAGCATCATCAGACTGTTGAGTATCATGAAACCGTAGGTGAGCATGGAGGAGAGGTCGCCGACGTTTATGTCCAGCCCCGCGGAATCGATGACCATATAAGAGCCGAACGAGAGCACCACGCACATGAGCACGTACATGCAGAACTGCATTATGGGGTGATTGAAGGCAAGTATGCGTTCGGCCCTCTGGAAATCCTTGCGCAGATCGTGCGAGGCCGCGCCGAACTTCTTCTGTTCGTAATCTTCGCGCACGTACGACTTTACCTCGCGGGCGGCCTTCACGTTCTCCTGTATGGAGCTGTTGAGGTTATCGTACTTGCGGAACGCGCGGTGAAAGAGGGGCACCGTCTTTACCACGATGATCGTAAGGCTCACGCCAAGAAGGGGCACGAGCGCGACGAACACCCACGCAAGGCTGCCGCCCATTACAAACGCCATGATGAAGCTGAATATGAGCATCAGCGGCGAACGCACGACGAGGCGGATTATCAGCATGTAAGCCATCTGCACGTTGGTCACGTCGGTGGTCATGCGGGTGATTAGCGAGGATACGTAGAATTTGTCGATATTCTCGAAGGAATAGGACTGGATCTTATAGAACATATCCTTGCGCAGGTTTTTTGCAAGCCCGCTCGACGCCGACGCGCACATCGCGCCCGACGAAACGCCGAACACCAGCGAAAGCCCCGCCATTACGATGAGCACGGCGCCGTAGATGAGTATCTCGTTGAGATCGTAGTCGCGCTGAATCTTGTTGACAAGGTCGGCTATCACCGCGGGGATAAGGCATTCGAACAGCACTTCGAACGTGACGAGCACGGGAGTGATTATCGAAGGCTTCTTGAATTCCCTCAGGCTGTGGCCTATCTCTTTTATCATAAGACCTCCTGTAAGTCTGAAATTACAAACATCAGTAACGTGCTGCGCGTGCGCGCATGAAATATGTGCAGATTTTAGCAAAAAAACAGTTAGTTGTCAAACTATGTGAGCAAATTGACCGCAGGGTGAATATTTGAAAATTTCTGCACGCGGTTTTTGTTAAATGCAAGCAAATTCCACATGCGCAGCACGTTCGCGGCAGAAAAAAACCGCTTTACTTGCGGGCGGCGGCATGATACAATATATGACATGAAAAAGTGCAGAATAACGGTGATGCGCACAGTGCGCCACGCCGACCTTATGGAAGAATACGAAAACCCGATGGAAAACGCATGCGGCATGCGCGAGGGCATGACGTTCATAAGCGAAGGCGCGCGTATGCCCGACGGCATGTGCGAGAGCGCGTGGGAGAGCATGAAGCAGTTCGTGCTGGCGCTTGCATGCGGCGGCGAGGACATCTACGACGGCTGGATGAAAAACAGGAGATCGGCAATGATCTCCTGCAACGACGGTTTCCGCCCCGTAAGTTTTTATATCGAGGCGCTCGAAAAATAGTGCAAAACGGCGTTATTTGCGGCATATATGCCCTAATGAATGTCGCGTTCAAGTTGCTTTTTGAGTTTTACCAGCCTTATGCAGAACGGCACAGAGGCGGCGATGAGCACACATCCGACGGCTATGAACACATAGCAGACGATCCTGCCCGCATTGAAATTATCACGCTCGGCACGTTCGGAGTCTGCAGGATCAAGATATTGAACTCCACCCGCATATATGCCCGAAACATTCAGTGCTCCGTCCTCGCCTTCATAGGCTACCGTCAGTGTGATGTCTGTTCCTGCGGGCAAGCTCCGTTCCGTATCCGGGTCAATCTCGCCATAGACTATATTGTTCACGCGATAGACATTTTCATCCCCTTCGAGCGCAAGCGACATTGCCCCGTTTTCCGCCGTACACGCCGCGACGGTGCCGGAAACGGTATAGTTTTCAAATGTATGCAGCTTCAGTTGCGGAAATATGAGAGGAACCAGCAACAGAGTAACGGCGGCAAATCCAAGCAGCAAACCAAAAGTTACCGCGGAGGACGTCTTTTTTTTGCTCAAAATAAAGCGCGGATTGCCTTCAAACTGCCGAAGCGCATATGTCGGAGGCAAAACTTTTACTCCCCTTGAAATCACGGCCCCTGCCACTCTGTCGGCGCCCACATGCAGGCGCGACACGCCGAACAGTTTTATTCCGTCGGAATCGTAACATACAAATTCTGGCGGATCGACGCTTACGTCGGTGCACCATGCCATATCTTCGTACTTTACCTTCTTCACCCCGGAAAAAGGGCTTTGGGCTAATATTCCGTCGTCGGTTATGGCGACATAGTCGGCAGCCCAGCAGTAAATGCCCAGCAGGGCGACTGCAAGAAAGAGCGCGCAAACACCCTCTGCCACCCAAAACTGATATGCAGTCGCGCCGTTGCGCGCAAACAGCACCGCAACGGTTATCATGCCTGTAAACACGAGCACCGCAAACGCAATAAAAATTGCGAGAATTGTCTTTACCGGGCGTATCTTTCCGATCCGGCGCCCCGCCAGCCTGCGCTCTGCCCTTACCCTTGAATATTGAAGCAGCGAGAAAAGCGCGGAAATTGCGACGGCTATCGCGATTACCATTCCTATGTGATATCCCATGGTATACTCCTTATAACCCTGCGATTATATGATATCACACACACGCCGGATATGCAACGAAGTTTCCAAACTTTAGCACCTGCGCCCGCGGCAATCTGCCGCGGGCGCAGTTTTTTGCAGGGCGAGGCCCGCTTGTTTCAATCCCTGACCTCGACGCGGATGTTGGACTTAACGTCGCGCCAGGCGACGAGGAACGAGGCGAGGAAATATACCGCGAACACCGCGAGAACTGCGCCCGACAGGCCAAGCAGCTGCCCCGGCAGCGAAGCCGTGGCCATCGGCATGGAAGAGATCGCAGCAAGCGTGTTTATCGCCACATACAGCGGGATGTTCAGCAGCAGCGGCGCGAAGAACGGCAGAAAAAACAGCACAAGCATCTGCACGAACAGCGAGCGCGCCATAGTGCCTTCCGAAGCACCCAGCCGCCACAGCGCACGGTAACGCGGTCTGTCTTCCGTTATCATGGAGAGCACCTTGAGCGCGAGCAGCGCCACGGACAGCAGCACGAACACCGCCGAGATATACAGATCGCCCAGCAGGAACAGCCCTACCTGGCTTATGTCGCGCAGCCTGTACCATTCGCGCAGCTTAAATAAATAGACATTATCGCCGTCTGTGGAGCCTGTGGTAAACAGCATGAGTTCGGCATAGAGCGCGCGGGCGTCGTAGTCGTTGCTCACGAGGTTCACCGCCAGAATTTCGCAATCCGGCATCAGCCGCTCCCTCCATTCGTCGGGCGCAACGGTATAATCGTCGGGCGAATTCCCTCCCACAAACAAATCGTCGGGAATGTACATCGTACCGGCATATCCGCTCTCCGAAGAGGGCACGAACGAGAACCCTCCGCCCTCAGAGACGGCGCACCGCACAAGTTTTCCGCCGAAGTCGGGCGGAGAATAACCCCGGATCGCGCACAGTTTTGCAAAGTCGCTTTCAAGCACTACCAGGAATAATTCATTATCATAGTCGTCGTAATAGCGCGAATACGCAACATAACTTTCTATATCGGCATACTCTTCGATGATCTCCAGCACGTCGTCTACCTTGTCCATCTGGCTGCCGTGTATATCGGCGTTATTGCTCGCCGTTATGTCGTAGGTATACTCGCTGTCGAGCTGTTCGTTCATCGTGCCCGTCATCGAAAGGAAGATATTCGGCCCGACTATGGCGACCGCGAGCAGCAGGCTTAGCGTGCCCATCATCAGCCCGTTCGACGTCAGCTTGCCGGAAAGCTGGCGCACGGTGAACCTGCCCGCCCCGCGCGAGGAGCAGCAGCTGCGTTTGAGCAGCGCCCAGAACACCACCTTGGCAAGGCAGAGCGGAAACATGAATACCGAGGCGAGCAGCGCAAGCACGATCAGAGTGAGTTCGCCGATATGCCAGAAGAAGTTGCCCTGCCGCATCCAGCCTATAAGCGAGCAGCTTGCGATTATGAACAGCGCCACCGCCACTACAAGTAACCCTATCCACATTGCGGGGGCGCGAACCTTCTTTTCAGACGTATTTTCGCCGTGCAACAATGTTGCTATCTTTGCATAGCGCAGGTAGCCGAGCGAAGCCGCAAACGCTATAAAGAATATCGCCACCACCATCGCAAGCGTTATGCCGAAACCGGAGAATGTGTAGCCGCCCGGGGTATATACGTAATCGATGAAGTTTGTGAAGATTACCATGAAGCCCTGGTACAGCCCCAGCCCGACGAGCATGCCCGCGACGAGCGAAACGAGGAATGTGATCACCGTTTCACCCGCGAATATGCTTAAAATATTGTCCCTCGTCATGCCGAGCGTAAGATACAGGCCGAACTCCTTTTTCCTGCGGCGCAGCAGGAAGTTGGTGGCGTAGCCTATGACGAACGCCATTATGATGCACATTATGCACGAAATGATCACAAGAATGGGACGGATGAAGTCACCCATCTGATCGACGAGAGTATCAATCACGTCGCTGTAGATCATGTTGTTCACCGCAAATATCAGCGCGATAGTCAGCGACACCGTAATAAAGTAGATGAGATAGCTGCCTATCTGCCTGCGCACGTTGCGCGCCGCGAGCTTAAACAGCATCACCCTCACCTCCCGAAGCCGCCATGCCGGCGAGTATATCGCCGTAAAATTCGCCGCGCGCCCTGCCGCCGCAATAGATCTCGGTGAATATTTTGCCGTCGCGCAGGAATATCACGCGGTCGGAATAGGACGCCACGCCCGCGTCGTGGGTCACCATGAGTATGGTGGAGCCGAGCGAGCCGTTCATAAGCCTAAACAGCTCCATAAGGTTGCGCGAATTTTTGGAATCGAGCGCGCCCGTAGGTTCGTCGGCGAGGATGACCGCGGGCGACGTTATCACGGCGCGCGCACACGCCACGCGCTGGCGCTGGCCGCCCGAAAGTTCGTGCGGGAACTTTTTCAGCTGGTCGGTAACGCCCAGCGCGCCGCTCACCCTTTCAAGCTCCATCCTCGTCGTTTCGGTATCCGTCCTGCGGAGGTTGAGCGGAAGCACGATGTTTTCCTCGACGGTGAGCGTGTCGAGCAGGTTATATTCCTGGAATATAAAGCCCAGCTTGTCGCGGCGGAATGCGGCGAGGTGCTCCTCTTTGAGCTGCGAAAGCACAGTGCCGTCCACCGCTATCTCGCCCGAGCTTAAAGGTTCGATGGTGGCGATGACGTTGAGCAGCGTCGTCTTGCCCGAGCCGGACGCACCCATGACCGCCACAAATTCGCCCTTGTTCACGGCAAACGAGATGCCGTCGAGCGCGCGAGTGACCACGCTGCCGTTGCCGAAGTACTTCTCCGCATTGGTGACTTTGAGAATTTCCTGTTGCATACTATCCCCCTTATGCTTTCCTGACCCTATTTTAACACAAAAAAGGCGCAAAGTCACCAAAAGCGACCGTGCGCCCGCCTTACAGTTTTGTAATGTTGCTATTTTGGAAACACGAAGGTAAACCGCGTGAACCTGCCCTTCTCCGACTGCGCCGTGAGCGATATGCCGAGGGCGGCGCACGTCTGCTTTACCAGGTAAAGCCCCATGCCCGTGCCCCCGCTGCCGTTGGAACCCACATATCCGCGGTTGAAAATTTTTGGCAATTCGTGCGGCAATATGCCCGATCCGTTGTCTTCGAAGGTGAGCACTCCCTGCCCGGCGCATATCCATACCTTGCCGCCGCGGCAGTACTTGGCGCTGTTTACGAGCAGCTGTTTTATCATGAAGACGAGCGCCTTGCCGTCTGTACAGGCGGTAAAGTCGCCCTCCGTATTCACCGAGACGCCCGCGGCTATCAGCAGTTCCATTTCGCTCTTCACAGCCTCGTCCGCGGCGGCGCGCACGCTGACCTCGGCGATCTGCGTGCTTGCGCCCGCGCTCTGCAGCCTTGCATACCACAGAATGCTCTCGGCTGTGTTGTCGGCGCGGCGCAGCTGGGCGCGCAGTTTGCTTTCATCGCCGCCGCCCGCGAGTATCAGCTGGCATGCGGTGAGCGGCGTCTTTATTTCGTGCACCCACTTTTCCACATAGGCGCGGTATTCGTCGCGCTGCCTTGCCGCGCTTTCGGCGGCATCTATCGCCGAGCGCGACACCGTCTTCATTACGTTGAAATATTCGAGCTCCACGGCGTTTACCGGCCTCTGCAGTACCTCGCCCAGAAGGTACGGCCGTTCAAGCTCGTCCGCGACCCTCTGCAGCTTTTTCAGCCGCCTTTCCGCGGATATGTAGCCGCAGACAAGCACCGCGGCGGCGCACAGCGACACCGCCAGCGCGGTGAGCAGTATGACCATGCCGTTGACACCCGCGAGCGCGGCAAACACGCACCAGCCCGCAAGGAAAAGGACAACAAGGCAAAGCGACACAATATGCGAACGAAAATATGCCGAAAGTTTCATATGCTGTATCCCACTCCCCTCACCGTCTTTATGAAGTCCACCGCGCCTATCTCCCGAAGTTTTTCGCGCAGGCGCGCAATGTTTACATACAGCGCGTTCTCGTCTATATAGCAACTGTCCGTCCACAGCTGCTCTATAAGCTCCGTCCGCGTACAGGAGCCGCGCTCCATGAGCGTCTGCATTATCCGCAGTTCCGTCTTTGTTAAAACGGCGTTATTTCCGCCATAGTACACGGTGAACGACAGGCTGTCAAGCGTGAGTCCGTTTACGGTGACGCGGCCGTCGCCGTGCTTCAGCAGCCGCGATATGCGCGCGAGCAGCACCGCGGGATTGTACGGCTTTTTTATGTAGTCGTCGCCGCCCGAAAGAAATCCGCGCAGTTCGTCTTCGGCGGCGTCGCGCGCGGTGAGGAATATCACGGGAAAGCCGCCCTCGGCTTTAAGCCTGCGGCAGAGCGCGAAGCCGTCTTCCCTCGGGAGGCTGACGTCCAGAAGAGCAAGCTCGCACGGAGGCGAAGCCACCGGGCTGTATCCGTTTTTTTCGAGGAGTGCTTCCAGCTCGCGCTTTACCGCTTCGTCGTCTTCGATAACGAGTATCCGTTGCATATCCTGCCCCCTTTTGCATTACTAAGTACATTATAACAGAGCGGCGCGCAAAAGTAAACGTAAAGCGGGGCGGACCTGAAGTCCGCCCCGCAAAAAGGCATTTTCACATTCAGATTATGCCCACGATGGCGAGCACGATTGCCACCACGAACACGAGCACGAATATCGCCGTCAGGAATTTGACGAGCTTGCCGCTCCTTGCCGAAAAGGCAAACGCGCCGAAGCCGAGGCCGACGAGCGAAGATACCTTGAGCACGATGTCGAGAACGTTCATGACGTCGCCGCCTATGACTATGCTGTCGCTCACCAGCGGGAGCAAATAGGTTATGAAGGCAATGACTGCCGACACGCCGAGCGCGATGAAGCAACAGAACAGCGCAAAGCCGCCGTTTCCCTTATTTCCACCCATAAATGTAACCTCCTTGGGTAAAACTGATTAAAGTTTACAACAAATCTTACGATAATACAAGCATCTGAAAAACCCCGGGAAAATATTCATTAAACTTTCACACACTCCAAAATTAAAAAACGCCTTGGATACGGCATAGTATGCGGCGTTTTTGCATTAAAAATTCAGCCCCGCGGCAACGCGGGGGCTGAAGATCTGGTGGACCTGCAGAGAGTTGCACTCTGGTCTTACGGGGTTCGGACGAGCTTTCTACATACTTAGTTTACCTTTGAACTTACTGCACGCACCCCGGTAAACGGGAGCGCGTGCAGGCATGCCGCAAAATTACGGAACGGGCACCGCGGCAAAAGCGCCCGAACCGTTATCCGCCTGAATGACGCCCCGCGCGCGCGGCGGAACTGCGCGAAGGACGGACCGCTTATTTAAGCGGCGCAAGCCATTGCGGCCCTGTTTACAGGGAACGCAACAACTTTGGAATCTTTCGATTCTGCGTTTAAGTTTAAGTTCCGTTTTTTACGGAGCCGTGCCTCCGGTATGCTTACATCGCCCTCCGCCCGCAATCGAAACTGAGTCAGGCCCGAAGACGCGCGGGAACGCCCCGCGGATTATTATTATATTACCCGGCGCAAAAAAATGCAATACTTTGGCGCAAAAATTTTCCGCACAGGTGCGTTTTAGCGCCGCGGAACAAATTTCATTTCCGACTTTTTAAGTTTTCATTGACTTTTTTGCGCAAATATTATAAAGTTTAATAGATCGGTCCGGCTTTTACGCGGGCCAGGGTATTTATTCAGTATGATCTACACCGTTACGTTCAATCCCTCGCTGGATTACTACGTCAAAGTGAATAATCTGCGCAGCGGCATAGTCAACCGCACCGTCAGCGAATACATTTCGGTGGGCGGAAAGGGGCTGAACGTTTCGCTTGCGCTGAAAGAGCTGGGCGACAGCTCGTTTGCATTCGGATTCGTTGCGGGCTTTACCGGCAGGACGATAGACGACAAAATCACTCGGATGGGGCTTGAACACGAGTTTATCGAGGTGGAGGGCCAGAGCCGCATAAACGTGAAGATAAAGTCCACAACCGAAACGGACATAAACGGCACGGGCGCAAAGGTTAGCGAACGGGACGTGGACAGGCTGACCGAAAAACTGTGCGAAAGGCTGAAGGCGGGCGACTGGCTGATAATCTGCGGCAGCGTGCCCGCGCCGCTCGACGACAGGACTTACGAAAACCTGCTTAAAAAAATAAAGCCCGCAAAGGACATAAACATAGTAGTGGACGCCTGCGGGGCGCTGCTTACCAACACCCTTAAATACAGACCCTTTCTGATAAAGCCGAACATATTCGAGCTGAGCGAGATATTCGGGCTGAAGACCCTGCCCGACACCAAACAGATAGCCGCTTGCGCACGCTCGCTGCAAAAACAGGGTGCGCGCAACGTGATAGTTTCGATGGGAGGCGACGGGGCCGTGATGGTGACGGAGACCGACCAGGCGCTGTACGTGCGCGCCGCGCGCGGACAGCTGGTAAATTCCGTGGGCGCGGGCGACAGCATGATAGCCGGCTTCATTCACGAATACCTGAAGTCGGGCAACTACTTCTCTTCGCTGAACTTTGCCACGGCGGCCGGCAGCGCGTGCGCCTTTACGCAACACCTCGCCACCAGGGAACAGATAGAATACATCGAGTCGCTGATGCTATGATAGCGCTCTACTTCTGCAAAACAGAAAAAAGGCGGCAGCTTTTGCCTGAGATTTTGCGGGCAGAGTACGGCGCGCCCGTGCAGATAATTTACGGCGAAGGCAAGCCGCGCGCAAAGAACGGAGAGATCTTTTTCAACCTCTCGCACTCGGGCGGACTGTGCGTAATAGCAGTATCGCCAATAAATGTTGGCGTAGATACCGAATTGTTGCAAACAAAACATTATAAAAGCATACTCGCCTCCCTCCCCGCGGAGGAGCAACGCGAGATAGCCGGCGACAGGAGCTTTTTTATGCACTGGACTGCGCGCGAGGCCTATGCCAAACTGCGCGGGATCCCGGTATTTGCACTGCACCGCAGGCTGATGTATGCGAGCGGCAGCATGCGGCTGGACGGAAAAACCGTCCCCGAAAAGATAGCGTTCTGTTTTGAACGCGGTGCGGTCACCGCGGTATGCGCAGAAAACACCGATTTTGTAATTAAAACTTTTCACGAATAGTTTACGCAACGACAGCTTTCTTTCGGCGGATATGCCGAAGGGAAGTTATTTTTTGTTGCAAACGCATCAAAAATTTGCGTTATTGCGCGCGTGATGCTATAATTGAAGCATGATTTGTTTTGTGATAGCCATGGAGAGCGAGGCTGTGCCCGTAGTTGCAAATCTGCAAGGGGCAGAACTTTCCGTAAGGGCAGGCAGAAAAATTTATTCGGGCAGGTTGTGCGGAGAAGAGACCGCCGTGATAGTCACGGACGTGGGTAAGGTAAACGCCGCGGCGGGCGCGCAGCTGGCGGCAGACGCGCTCGGCGCCGAGGCGGTAATAAACGCAGGGCTTGCGGGCGCGCTGAACGACGGCATGCATGTGGGCGGCATCTACGCCATATCGCATGCGGCGGAGTACGACTTTGACCTGAGGCAGATAAACGGCACGCCGATGGGCACGCTGAATGAGTATGAGGACAGATGGCTGCCCCTTGCCCGCGCCGAAGGCTACGATGAGAAAAAACTTGCCACCGGCGACCGCTTCAACGACAGCGCCGCAGACTTCGATATGCTGACGGGCGACTTCGGAGCGGACATACGCGACATGGAGGGCGCGGCGATAGCGCACGTGTGCGCTCGTGCAGGCATACCCTGCTTTTCGTTCAAAGTCATCTCCGACATAGCGGGCAGCGGCAGCACCACCGAACAATTTATAAAAAATACCGGGCTGTGCGCCGACAACCTGAAGGGAGAGATCCCAGCGATTTTCAGGGCGGTGCGCAGGGCGCTGAGGTAATTTATGAAGAGGATACCATCGTTTTCCAAAGATCACGACAAGCTCAGCCCCGGGCTGCACAAGTGCGGCGTAAGCCACGGCGTGACCACCTGGGACCTGCGCTTCAAAAAGCCGAACGCGGGCGACTACATAGAGCAGCGCGCGCTGCACACCATAGAGCACGTGCTTGCTACCGTGCTTCGCAACGGAAAGTTTGCCGACGGCATAATATACTTCGGCCCGATGGGTTGCCGCACCGGCTTTTACCTGCTGACTTACGGCATTGCAGACGGCGACGTGCTGCCCATGCTGCGCAGCGCGTTTGCCGGGGCGCTTGAATTTTCCGAGGTGCCCGGAAGCCGCCGCGAGGAGTGCGGCAACTACCTTGAACACGACCTGGAGGGAGCGAAGCGCGAGTGCGCAGCCTACCTTGCCGTGCTGGAGGCGATATGATAGCGCTTGGCGGGGGATGGGACGAACTGCTCGCGCCGCTGTTTGCCGACGAGAGATATAAAAAGATACGCGAGTTCTTAAAGTACGAATACAGCCACTACATAGTCTACCCCGACATGTACGACCTGTACAACTGCTTCCGCTTTACGCCGCTTGATAAGCTGAAAGTTGTGATCCTTGGGCAGGATCCCTATCACGAGCCGGGGCAGGCGCACGGGCTGTGCTTTTCGGTGAAGCCCGGCGTGCCGCTGCCGCCATCCCTGCAGAACATTTTTAAGGAGATAAAGAGCGACTTAAGGATAACCGAGCCGAACTGCGGCGACCTCACCAAGTGGGCAAAACAGGGCGTACTTCTTCTGAACACCACGCTCACCGTGCGCGAGCACAGGGCAAATTCGCACGCGGGCTGCGGCTGGCAGTGGTTCACCGACGGCGTGATAAAGCTGATATCGCAGCACACGCGCAACACCGTGTTCATACTGTGGGGAGGCAACGCCCGCTCCAAGCGCGGGCTTATTGATGGCGAACACTATATTCTGGAGAGCGCGCATCCCTCGCCGCTCTCGGCATACAACGGGTTTTTCGGCAGCAGATGCTTTTCCAAGTGCAACGCGTACCTCGAAAAGCACGGCAAGCCGCCCGTTGACTGGGACTTAAACGATTGAACGACCGCATGATATGCCGAAACTAACGGCATCTGCTTACGGAGGAGATATGAAATATGCAGTGATACTCGGCGACGGAATGGCCGATTGGAAGATACCCGCCCTCGGCGGCAAGACCTGCCTTGAAAGCGCCCGCACTCCCGTGATGGACGCACTTGCGCCCAAAGCGGAGCTGGGCAGGTTCCGCACAGTGCCGGAAGGGTTCAAGCCCGGGAGCGACGTGGCCAACATGTCGGTGCTCGGCTTCGACCCTGCAAAATACTACACCGGGCGTTCGCCCCTCGAAGCGGTTGCCATGGGAATACCCCTTAATGAAACCGATGTGACGCTGCGCGCCAACCTTGTCACGCTTTCGGGCGGAGGCAGCTTCGAGCAGCTGACGATGGCCGACTATTCGGCGGGGGAGATCTCCACCGAAGAGGCGCGCGAACTGATAGAGTACCTCAAAAAAGAGCTGGACGGCGACGGGTTCACCCTTTACCCGGGGATATCGTACCGCCACTGCCTTGTGGTAAAGGACGGCGCAACGGGGCACGACCTTACGCCCCCGCACGACATCTCCGATAAAAAGATAGCTGCCTACCTGCCCAAGGGCAAAAACGGTGCGGCATATCTTGCGATGATGAGGCGCAGCTATGAGCTGCTCAAAGACCACCCCGTGAACAGAAGGCGCATAGCCGAGGGCAAAAACCCCGCAAACAGCCTGTGGCTGTGGGGCGAGGGCACAAAGCCCGCGCTTGCCGGTTTTACGCAAAAGACGGGACTGAAGGGCGGCGTGATATCGGCGGTAGACCTGGTGAAGGGCATCGCGCTGCTTGCGGGGATGAAGTTCATACCCGTCGAAGGCGCCACGGGCAACTACGACACCAACTTCCGCGGCAAGGCGCTGGCCGCCGCCGACGCGCTTACGGGCGGCGGACTGGACTATGTGTACATACATATGGAGGCGCCCGACGAATGCGGGCATCACGGCGACATTGAACGTAAGATATATTCGATCGAACAGATAGACGGCGTGGTAATAAAGACGCTTAAAGAGGAGCTTGAAAGGGCGGGTGAGGAATACTGTCTGCTGATCTGCCCCGATCACCCCACCCCCTGCGCGATAAAGACGCACGTCTCCGACCCCGTTCCCTACATGATATACACAAACACGCGCGACCTCGGCAACGGCGCGCGGCGATATACCGAGGACGAGGCTGAGAGAACGGGCATATTCATAGAAAACGGCTATACCCTTATCGACAGGCTGCTTGAAATAAAGTAAACCGGCAATAAAAAAACGGCAAGCCCGCCGCGCAGCGAAAGCTGCGCGGCGGGCTTTACCCTACCTGAAAATCATTAATTGCACTGCGTATATGCCCGATTTAACGGGCATCCGATCAGCCGTCGCTCCTCTCTTCGGCAGACTTCCACAGCACCGCCACGGCGCCCGGGCCGACGTGCGAGCCTATCACCGGCCCCATTATGCTGACGTCGGGCTTAAAGCCCGTCTTGCGCTCTATAAGGTCGGCAAGCTCCGCCGCCTCAGCCTCGGCGTCGGTATGTACTATCCAGATCAGCTCGTTTTCCTTTACGGGCGGGAAGCGCTCCATTTTGTCGAGCGCCAGCGCGAACGCGCGCTTCATGCCGCGCACCTTGTCCACCACCTCGAGCTTGCCTTCGCGCGTGAACGAAAGTATGGGCTTTATGCCCAGCACGGTGCCCGCTATCGCCGTCATGGAGGACACTCTGCCGCCGCGCTTCAAGTAATAGAGGTCGTTGACGGCTATCATGTACTGAATCCTGAAGCGCAGGTCACTGACATAGGCCACCGTCTCTTCGGCGGTCCTGCCCTCGTCGCGCATGCGCAACGCCGCCCTTACGAGCGCGCCCTGACCTATTGTCGCCGCGAGCGAATCGACGGCATAGACGTTGAACCCGGGAAACTTCTTCTTTACGTCCGCAGCAGCCTTGTTCGCCACATCGACGGTAGGCGAAAGACCGCTGGATATAGTGAAATGAACGACGTCCTCCGCCCCTTCTTCCGCGAGGCGGGTGAAGTGCGAAAGGTGGCTTTCGTAGTTGAGCATGGACGTGCGCGAAAAACTGCCCGTACGCAACTGCGCATAGAAATCCTTATACTGCGAATAGTCGGTAAAGTTGTCGGTCCCCTCGGTGATGTTGCCCTTCGAATCCTCTATAGTATAGCAAAGGCTTACGAACTTTATGTCGTGCTCCTTTACGAACGAGGCGTACAGATCGCAAGTGGAATCTGTAGATAATGTGAATTTTTTCTCCATAGTACTCCGAATAAAAAACTTTGAGCCGCATCTGCGCGCGTTGCGCGCAAATGCACGGCGTTACGTTGATTATACACCAAACCGGGAGCAATTGCAATAGTCAAAAGAAAATTTTGCGTCAAAAACTTCCGTAATCCGCATGCGCGGCAGATTTTTACATAAAATGTTCGCAATTTCACCTCCCGCCGGTTGACTTTTGGCTGCGACGCATATATAATTATGTTACTTAAAGGATCTTTCCGCACGCAGGCTGATCGGCATGCGGCACAAAACTTTCGCCCGCGCCGGATGATCGCAGGCAACGTTTTAAGGGAGCGAGATATGAGGAAGACAAAGAAAAGGCTCAACGAAAACTTCATAGACCGTCCCATTGCTCACAGGGGCCTGCATTCCGACACGGTATGCGAGAATTCGATGGAGGCGTTCAGACTGGCCATCGAAAAGGGCTATCCCATAGAGATAGACGTGCACCTTACGAAGGACGGCGACCTTGCGGTCATACACGACAGTCTGCTTTCCCGCATGACGGGCAAGGGCGGCATAGTGGAATCGCTTACATCCGGGCAGCTTAAAGAATACAGGCTGAAAGACGGCCAGCACATCCCCATGCTCAGGGAAGTTCTCGAACTTGTAGACGGGCGCGTCCCCCTGCTGATAGAGATAAAATTCAGGCGCGCGTTCAACGAAAAGCAGGGCGAAGTGCTGCTCGAACAGCTCGAAAGCTACCCCTATAAGGACATGGTCGCAATGCAGTCCTTCCACCCCAAGATAGTGCGCTGGCTGAAGGCGCACAGCAAGGACTATGCCGTGGGATATCTCAGCTCGTACAATCTGCTGAAAAACCACAGATTCATAAGCTATGTGTTGCGCACGCTCAAACTGTTCAAATGGTACATGCACGCCGATTTTATTTCGTACGACATAGCCTACCTGCCCAACAGATACGTCACAAAGCAACGCAAGCACGGCGTTCAGGTGTTGGCGTGGACGGTAAATACCGCCGAACGGGTGAGCAAAGCGGTGAACTTTGCCGACAACATAATATTCGAAAGCCTGTTTTCCAACTTCACCTCAAAGGCATGAATGCGGAATAACATTCAGGTACAGACGGCATAAAACGGCGGGCGCCCGAACCGGGCGCCCGCCTTATTTTTTATTTTCAGTAATTTTCGGGTTTGCGCTGGAAGTAGGCCTTGGGGTGCGCGCACACGGGGCAGACCTCGGGCGCCTCCTTGCCAATGACTATCGCGCCGCAGTTGGTGCACTGCCACAACACCACGTCGTCGCTGATGAACACCTTGCCGCCCTCCACGTTTGCAAGCAGCTTTTTATAGCGCTCCTCGTGCTCCTTTTCCACTTCGGCGACGCGCTCGAACATGCCGGCTATCTCGTCAAAGCCCTCCTCCCTGGCCACGCGCGCAAATTCGGGGTACATCTGCGTCCACTCGTAATTTTCGCCGCCCGCCGCCGAAACGAGGTTGGCCTTTGTGTCGCCTATGCCTTTGAGCAGCTTGAACCACATCTTGGCGTGCTCCTTTTCGTTGCCCGCCGTCTCTTCGAATATGGCCGCTATCTGATTGTATCCCTCCTTCTTTGCCACGGAAGCAAAGTAAGTGTACTTATTGCGGGCCTCGCTTTCGCCGGAAAACGCCGCGCGCAGGTTCTGTTCCGTTCTGGTTCCCTTGAGTTCCTTCATATTATCCTCCGGTTATTTTATTTAACGAAGCGGCGTACGCCGCATCATTGCCCCTGGCTTGCCGCGCGACGGACGGCACAGTCCGGGCAACAGCCCGAAAAATCCAGCTCCGCCGAAAAAATTTCAAATCCCTCTGCCTCTTTGGTGCCGAAAATTTCGCCCATCCACGGCATGCTGACGTCCTTTATTTTGCCGCAATAGACGCACCTGACGTGCGCATGAGGCATTATAGTGGCGTCGTAGCGCTCGTCCGTGCCGCACAGATGCACTTTGAGTATGTCGCCGTTTTCCGCCGACTGGGCGAGCACCCTGAACACGGTGGCCTTGCTTATATGTTCGTTTTTCTGCCGCACCATCTCGTAAAGCTCGGTCGCGGTGGGGTGGTCGGCATACTCAAGCGCGCCGAGGATCATCCTCTTCTGCGCGGTATTCCTCTGTCTCTTCATCGCTCTCTTTAAGGCGCACCCGCGCCAATATAATAGTATTGATTATCAGTATTATATCATCGCGGAGAGAGCTTGTCAAGGAATTGAAGCAAAATGCGGCAACGCGCTTGCAAAAGCGCGCAAAATGCACTAAAATACATGTATGTTCAACATTGTTCTTGTAGAGCCGGAGATACCGCAGAATACCGGCAACATTGCGCGCACGTGCGCGGCGACGGGGTGCGCGCTGCACCTTATAAAGCCGCTCGGGTTTGAAATTTCCGACAGGTACTTAAAGCGCGCGGGACTGGACTACTGGCACCTTGTAGACGTGCGCATATACGAAAATTTTGCGCAGCTTCGGGCAGAATATCCGCAGGCACGCTTCTTCTTTTTTACCACAAAGGCAAAAAAGCGCTACACCGACGTAAGTTACCGCCCGGGAGACTTCCTCGTGTTCGGGAAGGAGACGAAAGGGCTGGACGAAGAGCTGCTGCTTGAAAACCGGGAAAGCTGCGTGCGCATACCCATGATCGCCGAAGCGCGCAGCCTGAATCTTTCCAATTCGGCGGCGATAGCCGTGTACGAAGCGCTGCGGCAGAACGGATTCTGCGGGCTCGAATGCGAGGGACAGCTGCACCGGCACCGCTGGTAACCGCAAAATTAGTTCTTTACATTTGCGCGCGGGTGGTGTATAATAGAGTCGGGCAGCGGATTGCCCGCACTGCGCGGCGCGCACGCGCGGATCAACGATATGAGGCGGAACGATGAAAATTGAAGAAATTATTGCGGCAAGCGGCAACACGGGCAAGATTCGCGAGATCGAAAAGATCTTCAGGGGCGCGAGCATAATCCCCATGCGCGAAGCGGGGTTCGACGAGGAGATCGAAGAGACGGGCTCCTCCTTCCGCGAAAACGCGCTGATAAAGGCGAGGACGGTATGCCGGAGGCTGGGCAAGCCTGCGCTGGCAGACGATTCGGGGCTGTGCGTAGACTTTTTGGGCGGCGCGCCCGGCATATACTCCGCACGCTTTTCGGGCGAGGGCGACAGCGGCAACAGGCAGCTGCTGCTGAAGCGCATGCGGGACGCACACGACAGGCGCGCGCACTTCGAATGCGCGGTGTGCCTGTACCTGCCCGACGGGCGCATGCTGTTCGGCGTGGGCAGGACGGACGGCAGGATACTCGAGGAGGAGCGCGGCACGCGCGGCTTCGGCTACGACCCGCTGTTCTTTTCCGACGACCTTGAAAAGAGCTTCGGCGAGGCGACCGCGCGCGAAAAAAACAAAGTTTCGCACAGGGCGAGGGCATTGAAAGACCTGATGCAGAAGCTGGAACTGCTCGGATAACGGACGGCACAGGCAAATACTGCGACACGGTCGAAATACATGAAATCGATAATAATAGTTTCAGACAGCCACCGCAACCGGGCAGCCCTGGACAGGCTGGACGGGCTTTTTGCCGAGTGCGACTTCATAGTGCACCTGGGAGACCTTTCGACGGACGGCGGATATGTGCGGGGCAAATACCCGCAAAAGACGATAGTGATAAACGGAAACTGCGACCTTGACAAGATGGGCGACGACGAGCGGGTGCTGGAAGCAGAGGGCGTTAAAATATTCATGTGCCACGGACATAACTATTCGGTAAAGCAGACCCTTGCAAGGCTGGCAGCCGCCGCAAAGGAGCGCGGCTGCACAGTGGCGCTTTACGGGCACACTCACGAGGCGCGCGTCGACGAACTTGACGGCGTGAAACTGATAAACCCCGGCAACCTTACGCGCTACGGCATGAACAGCTACTGCTACCTTGCGCTGCACAACGGCAAAGCCGTGGAAAAGATAGTTATGCTTGAAACTTAAAGAGGACATTATGAGATTCAAACACACAGTTCATGTTCTGATAGACAATTTCCGCGTTACGTATAAGCTGCTCGTATACGTGCTGATAGTCGCGGCGATAACCTTCGGGCTTTCCGCTGCGATAATAGTGCCGTTTGTGGGCAGCCTTTCCGACGTGAGCGCGTTCGAGGAGCTGACGGGCGCGTTCAACGCCATGCTTACCGACATACTCAAGGGCAACCTTGCAGACCTTTCGCTGTATTTTTCCGACATAAAGGAAGGATTCGAAGGGCTGATGACCTATCTGGGCGAACACCCCGGCGAACTCGTCATGACGATCGCGGGCATGGGAGTGGTTTCGCTGATAAGCGGGTTCTTTATAGGCCTGGGCAATTATGCGGCAGGCTCGCTGATAAACGACAAGATGGCAATGCAGGCGAATGCGCCCTTTGTTGCCACGCTGATAAAGAACCTGGGCAAAGCGGCGCTCTATTCGGTGATATACGTGGCGGTATCCTTTGTCTACACCGTAGTGAGCGTGGCCCTGCTGTTCGTGCTGCTGTTCATAGCGTTCGACGGATTGTTCCTGCTTATACAGCTCTGCCTGTTCACACTGTGCATGGTGCTGCTGATAGGCCTTAAAATGATGCTGATATCCGACTGGCTGCCGGCGATAATATGCGGCAAACAGAGCGTGGTGCAGGCGTTCAGATACTCCTTTTCGCGCAGGAGCGGCAATTCGTTTGCGGTGTTTTCCTTCTTCGCTTCCTCGTGCGTGCTCATCCTTGCGGTGAACGTGCTGGGCGCGCTCGGCTCGTTCGGAGCGGCGCTGATAATAACCGTGCCGCTGAGCTACCTGTACCTTTTATGCTATCAGTTCGTCAACTACTGCGACAGCAACGAGATAAAGTACTTCACCGATAAACGCACCATAGTAAAGCCCGAACACGAAAAACAGACCTCGCGCGAGGAGTTTCTGCGAGGCGAATAAACGATGCGGCTTACGGCGCGGCGCACGGCAGTGCGCCGCGCGTTTTTTATATGTATGCCCGCGAAATTTTTAATTTCCGAGCAATAATTTTAACATACCCCCTTTACAAAGCCTGAATTATTTTATATAATTATATAGAAGAATACGGATACCTTGCGTCCGTTCGGTAACGGGCGCGGTTTCGGCGGTCATTTTTACCGCACTGCAATGCGTAAATTATGGGAGGAATTATGGATCATATCGAAATTTACAACAAATGGCTTTCGGACGGACGCCTGTGCGGCGAGGGCAGGGCGGAACTTGAAGGCATAAAGGAAAATAAGGAAGAGATAGAGTACCGCTTCGGCGCGGAGCTTGCGTTCGGCACGGCGGGACTGCGCGGCATAATCGGCTACGGCACCAACATGATGAACATATATACCGTAAAGCGCGCCACGCAGGGGCTTGCCGAATTCATAAAGACGCTGGGCGAAGCGGCAATGAAGCGCGGCGTGGCCATCTCCTACGACACCCGCCTTAAATCGGACGAATTTGCGCGCGCGGCCGCCGACGTGCTTGCGGCAAACGGCATACGCTCGTACCTGTTCACCGACGTGCATCCCGTGCCCATGCTCTCGTTTGCGGTGCGCTGCCTTAAAACGGTGGCCGGCATAATGATTACCGCCTCGCACAATCCAAAACAATACAACGGCTACAAAGTCTACGGCGAGGACGGCGCGCAGATGAACCCCGAGGATACCGAAAAGGTAGTCGGATTTATAGAGAAGCAGACCGATTACCTCGGCGCACCCGAACCCACCGAGGAACAGCGCAGAAAGTTCTGCAGGCTAGTTCCCGCTTCGGTGGACAGAAAGTATTACAAGGCGCTCACCAGGCTCACCCTCTCCAAGGAGGCGGTAAAGCGCTGCGGCAAAGACCTGAAACTGGTATATACGCCCGTGCACGGCTCGGGATATATCCCCGTAATGACCATACTCAAAAAGATAGGAATAAACGCCACTGTGGTTAAGGAACAGACGGCGAAAGACCCCGATTTTTCCACCGTACAGGTTCCCAACCCCGAGTTCAAAGAGACGCTCTCCATGGGCATAGCGCTTGCCGAAAAGATAGGCGCCACCGTTGTGTTCGGCACCGACCCCGACAGCGACAGGCTGGGCGTTGCCGTAAAGAACAAGAGCGGAGAGTTTGAGGCGCTTTCGGGCAATCAGGTGGGCATATTGCTGCTCGATTACATCCTCACGAGGCTGAAAGAAGAGGGCAAACTGCCTGCAAACGCCGCCGTGGTGAAGTCGTTCGTGACTACGGGCATGGCGCGCGCGATATGCAACAAGTTCGGCGTGGAGCTGTTCGAAGTGCCCGTGGGCTTCAAGTTCATAGGCGACAAGATAAAGCAGTGGGAAAAGGACGGCAGCCACACCTTTGTGTTCGGCTTCGAAGAGAGCTGCGGATATCTGCGCGGCACGCACGCGAGGGATAAGGACGCGGTCGTAGCTTCGATGCTGTGCGCCGAGATGGTGTGCTACTATGAATACCGCGGCAAGACCGTTTCCGAACGGCTGGAAGAGATATACAGGGAGTACGGATACGTGCTGGATAAGAACGTATCGATACAGTACAGCGGACTGAACGCCATGCGCGACATGAACGCCGTTGTAGACGGGCTTAAAACCAAGCCCGTGAGCAAGTTCGATATATACCGCGTGGCATATATAAGGGACTATTCCAAAAACATAAAGACGGAAGTCGCCACGGGCGAGACCTCTGAGATAGGCTCCCCCACCACCAACTGCGTATATTACGAACTGGAAAACGGCAGCTTTATATGCGTGCGCCCTTCGGGCACAGAACCCAAGCTGAAGATATACTATTCGGTAAAGGCCAACACCAGACAGGACGCCGAGGAGGCGCTGGAAAAGATGCAGAAGGCGATGGAACAGCTGCTCAAATCGCTGCAATAATTAAAGGCGAAATACAGACAACGGGGCCGCCCGCGCTTTTGCGCGGGCGG
>DVIK01000057.1 GCA_018711385.1 Candidatus Coproplasma avistercoris | reverse complement strand
ACGGTTTTGGAGACCGCTACTCTACCGTTGAGCCACTCCCCTATAAATTTTTACAACATTAGAATTATATAATACAGGACATTTTTAGTCAACTGTTTTTGGAGAACAAATATGAAAAAACTGTATAAACTCGGCGTTGTAGGCTGCGGGTTTATGGCACGGGCAATACTTAAGGGCGTTGTCGGTTCCGATTTTATCCGCGCAAAGAAAGTTGTCGTGTCCGACCCTTCGGACGAGGCGCTCGACTGGGCGATAGACCTCGGCATAGTGGGGACTCAGAACAATGCGTTCCTGGTTGAAAACAGCGAGTATGTTCTGCTTGCCGTCAAGCCGCAGAATTTTGCCGATGTGTGCCGCGAGCTCGACGGGGTGTACCCCGATAAAGTGATATCCATAATGGCTGGGGTAACGCGCGATAAGATAAAGGGTGCATTCGGCAGGAACGCAAAAGTTGCTCGATGCATGCCAAATCTCCCCTGCTCCATAGGCAGCGGCATGATGGGCGTGGATATGTCTGATTTCAACGACGATCAGGATGATCTGGAATTTATCAACGGCGTTCTCGGCTGCCTCGGCACCGTGCTCAGCACCGACGAACGCAAGATGGACGCCGTTACGGCGATCAGCGGCAGCGGTCCCGCCTATGTGTTCATGTTCATTGATGCGCTAACTGAGGCCGGTGTGAATCTTGGACTTACGCACGACGAGGCGTCACTGCTTGCCGTTCAGACTGTAATGGGTTCGGCGGAAATGGTGATGCACAGCGATACTCCCGTACCCGAACTGATAAAACGCGTGTGCAGCAAGGGCGGCACCACAATAGAGGCTGTAAAGGTACTTGAAAATTGTAATTTCCGCGGCGTGATAAACGATGCGGCCGCTGCCTGCGCAAGGCGTTCCAAAGAACTTTCCGAGTAAGATGAAGAGGGTAACGCTCTATACCGACGGTGCATGCTCGGGCAATCCGGGCGTGGGCGGATACGGTGCCATACTCATGTACAACGGCCACGAAAAGCGCATTTCGGGAGCCGAAGGACAGACCACCAACAACCGCATGGAACTTACGGCGGTGATAGAGGGGCTTAAATGTCTCAATCAACCGTGCGAAGTAGAGGTGTTCAGTGATTCTGCCTATACGGTCAACGCGTTCAATTCGGGGTGGGTATACTCCTGGCGGAGCGCCGGCTGGGTAAAACCGGATAAAAAGCCGGTGCTGAATGCCGATCTCTGGCGTGAACTGTTGGCTTTAACCGAGGTGCACAGGGTAAAGTTCATAAAAGTAAAGGGGCACGCCGATAACGAGTACAACAATATGTGCGATAAGCTGGCGACCGACGCCGTAAAGAATTATAAGCCGGAGAACTGAAACGGCTTAGTTTAATAAATTTGTGCATTTGCAGTATAATATAGATGTAGTATGATGAAGGAAAGTACGCGCACGGCGCTCAAATGTCTGTTGAATATTTCTGTGGTCGTGCTCGGTTGCGGCATTTCATGCATACTGATCGTGTCCGGCCTGCTATGCGACAGCATACCTTTTATTAACGAGCACAGGCTTTTGCTTGTTTCGCTGGCTATCGGGTTGATGTTTATAGTGATGATAGCCTCACTCATATTCTATGTCATGGATATGAAAACGCTGTACAGGCTCGCCGTGTGCGTGATTGTGTGCGTGGTGCTTATTTCCGTGCTGTTTTTTGCGATAAGCTATACCGGCTTCATAAAGAATATGACGAGCAAGGAGTCGCTCAGTCAGTTTATCGAAAGCTCGGGCAACTATGGCATCACTGTCTGCGTGTTCGTGCTGTTGCAGTTACTGCAGGTAGTGGTGCTGCCGATTCCGAGCAGCGTCACCGTGATGGCCGGCGTTATGATATTCGGCAATCCCTGGCTGTGTTCGCTTTACAGCTTCATAGGCATAATGGTCGGGTCTGTTCTGGCGTTTGCCATAGGCAGGCTGCTCGGCTATCGTGTGGTGTGCTGGATAGTGGGCAAAGAGGAGCTGGATAAGTGGCTTGAAAAGATCAAGGGTAAGGACTATCTCATTCTTTCGATAATGTTCCTGCTTCCGCTTTTTCCCGACGACGTGCTCTGCTTCGTGGCCGGGCTGTCCTCGATGACCTGGCCGTATTTCCTGATAATGATCACGGTGACCCGTGCGCTGACGATAACGCTATCGTCGCTGTCGTTCGATTCGATCCCGTTCACCACATGGTGGGGCTTGCTTTGCTGGGCGCTCATCGCGGCGGCGGTAGTGCTGCTGTTCTGGCTGGTCATAAAGTATTCGGATAAGATAGACGGCTTTATAAAAAATAAACTCGGACTGAAACTCGGGCCCCGCCGCAGAGGCGTAAAAAATAAGGGTCGGACAAAACGTGAAAAGGACTGAAAGCGCAGCTTCAGTCCTTTTTGATTGATTTCGGCGTCGTTTTCTGATAAAATTGTATGCGAAGATAATACGGCGGATATACAGCTATGAAAATTGTGGTGATCGGCGGCGGCGCGGCCGGGCTTATGGCGGCGTGGGCGGCAGCAAATGAAGGGGCGGAAGTTACCCTTATCGAAAAAAATTCCAAATGCGGCAAAAAGATCTACATAACCGGAAAGGGCAGATGCAACGTAACAAACGACTGCAGTGCAGATGAATATCTCGCCCATGTCGTGCACGGAGGAAAGTTTCTTACGGGTGCCATATGGTCGTTTCCGCCTAGCGCCCTTATGGAACATCTTGAAAGGGGCGGGCTCAGATTAAAGACCGAACGCGGCAACCGTGTTTTCCCTGTCTCAGATAAGGCAAGCGATGTTACGCGCTGCCTTGAAAATTATTGCAAAAATGCAGGAGTGGATATCAGACTGGATAATGAAGTTACAAAATTAGATATTTTGAATAGTACTATGCGTGGAATAATAACAAAAAACGGCGAGATTTTTTGCGACCGCGTGATTGTCTGCACAGGCGGAAACAGCTACCCTTCGACCGGTTCCTGTGGCGACGGATACCGATTTGCCGGGGAAGCGGGCCATACGGTGGTGCCGCCCGTGCCTTCGCTGTGCGGTGTTAACCTTAAAGGCGGGTATTTTAAGCCGATGCAGGGGCTTTCGCTTAAAAACGTGGGGTTGAAGATTTATGTCGGCGGAAGGCAGGTCAGGGAGTTGTTCGGCGAGATGCAGTTTACTCATTTCGGGGCGTCGGGTCCGCTCATTCTTACTGCCTCCGCGCTCATAAACAGGTGCGAACCTTCCTCGGTGAAGCTTGTGCTCGACTTCAAGCCTGCGCTGGACGACGAAAAGCTCGAAGCGAGGCTGTTGCGTGATTTCGACGAGTATAAGAATAAAGATATTTCAAACTGCCTTAAGAACATGCTGCCGTCGTCCGCGGTCGGACCGCTGCTTGAAAGGTGCGGCATCGGGCCTGCAAAAAAGGTCAATTCGGTCACCCGAGCAGAGCGGGCGGCGCTGTTGACAAATCTTAAAAATTTTGATATTCTATTCTCGTCGCTGCGCGGCTTTGAAGAGGCCGTTGTCACAAGCGGCGGCGTCAGCCTTAAAGAAGTGAATCCCAAAACAATGGAGAGCAGGCTCGTTAAAGGGCTTTACTTCTGCGGCGAAGTGCTCGACTGTGACGCCTTTACCGGCGGGTTCAACCTGCAGATCGCATTTTCCACCGGCTATGCGGCGGGCAGGGCCGCCGCGCGGGGCTGAAGTCTGAAAGGAGGTAATTTTGATGAAGGCTATACGCGGTGCCGTTACGGTTGCCGCCGATACCCCGGAAGAGATCCGCGGGGCGGTGGACAGCCTGCTTTCGGAAATCAGGAAAAGAAACAAAATAAATGTTGAAGATATTGTGTGTATCATGCTCTCGAGCACGGGCGACATAACTTCGCTCTATCCCGCAAAGGCGGCAAGGGAGTGCGGTTTTGTCTGCCCGCTGTTCTCATCGCTCGAACCTCCGATAAAGGGCTCGCTGCCGCTGTGCATAAGGGCAATGGTGCTTGCCGAGACGGACATTGCCGTACCCGTGTATCTGCGCGGCGCGGCCATCCTCAGAAGGGATCTTACCGAGCGGCTGGTGATAGCGCTCGACGGGCCGGCGGGCAGCGGCAAGTCGACCGCCGCGCGCAACCTGGCAAGGGAGCTCGATATTCTCTATCTTGATACGGGTGCCATGTACCGTGCCTGTGCGCTTGCGTGCAGGGAAGCCGGCGTCGCCGTCTCTGACGGAGATGCTGTGTGTGCTCTGATAGGGAAGACGGACCTCAGTGTGGAATACAGCGGCGGCAGGCAGGTGACCATGCTCGGCGACAGGGATGTTTCGGAGGAGATCCGCAGTCCCGGTATGTCGCAGCTGGCTTCCGAAGTGTCTGCGCTCGCCTGCGTGAGGAGCGCCATGGTGGCAATGCAGCGAAGGATAGCTTCCGAGATGTCGTGTGTGCTCGACGGCAGGGACATAGGCACCAACGTGCTGCCCGACGCGCGGTATAAATTTTTCGTTACTGCCTCGGACGAGGTGCGGGCAAGGCGCAGGCTCGAAGAGGACAGGGCGAAGGGATACGATGTAAGGTATGAAGATGTTTTGCGCGACATACGCGAACGAGACAGGCGCGACAGCGAGCGTGCGATAGCGCCGCTGAAATGCGCGGAAGACGCGGTCGTGGTGGATACCTCCGATATGTCGCCCGAAGAGGTCGTTCAGTTCATAAGGAACAAGATACAGGAAAAGATATGAACGAGGAAGAAAAGAAGGAAAGCGAGCTGAAAAAGGCACAGAAAAAGCAGGCGCGCGCAGACAGGGCTTTTGTCCGCTGGTTTGCGTTCCTGCGCTTCGTGGTCAAAATAATAAGGGTCTTCATGCCCTTCAAAAGACACGACGACTGCAAGGAGTACGGTGAAGGGCCGTATATCTTTCTGTGCAATCACTACGCCATGATCGACGTGATGTATCCGTGCGTGGCAATGAAAAAACCGATATACTTTCTTGCCAAGCGCGATCTGTGGGAAAACGGATTTCTCAAATGGTTCTGCGACAAGTGCAGATGCATTCCCGTCGACCGCGACGGCTCCGCCGGGGACGTAAAGGCGGTCATACATGCAATGAAATGCTTAAAGCGCGGCGATAATATACTTATCTATCCGGAAGGTACGCGCAACAAGACGGACGAACCGCTGCTGCCGTTCAAGGGCGGATTTGCGGCGATATCAATAAAGACGCGCACCCCTATAGTGCCGATAGTGCAGTCACGCAAGCCCGCGCTGTTCAGAAAATCGCACGTCATATACGGCAAGCCTATAGAGTTCCCCGAGTACTACGGAAAAAAACTTACAGAGGAGAACATTGCCGAGTGTGAGGAACGCGTTCGCGGCATAATGCTCGAAATGAAGCAGCGGGCCGTCGCTTACGGTAAAAAGGGCGGGAAATGAATATAAAAGTCGCAAAGAGCAGCGGTTTCTGCAGCGGGGTACGCCGCGCCGTAGACGCGGCGATGAATGCAGGGCGCGGCACCTATGTGCTCGGCGAACTTATCCATAACCCCGATGTCATAGCGGAAATCGGGCGCAGGGGCATACTCATGGCGGAGCGCCTTTCCGACGTGCCGGACGGCGGCACGGTTATATTCCGTTCGCACGGAGTGCCGGAAAGTTTTTACGGCGAAGCGGAGGCGCGCGGCATAAAAGTCATCGACTGCACATGCAGCTTTGTCAGGCGCACGCAAAAGATAGTCGGCAGCCAGTATGCGGCGGGCAGACTGATAGTTATCGCCGGCGAACCGACTCACCCCGAGGTGGTCGGTCTGCAGGGTTGGTGCAAAAACAGCGCAGTTGTGATAAATTCGCCTGAGCTTGCCTTCGGACTCCCCGAAGACAGAGAGCTGTGCGTGGTTGCGCAGACCACCTTTTCGGTTGAAAAATTTGAAAAAATAATAGAAAATATAA
>DVIK01000056.1 GCA_018711385.1 Candidatus Coproplasma avistercoris | reverse complement strand
CGTTTGCAAATTCCGCGGCCGCAACTATATAATACCTCACCGCAACGCTGCGCGCCGGCGCAGCTCATAACTTGCGGCGTATGCCGCAATCATTTACGGTAAAAAATACGGCGGGAGTTGCTCCCGCCGTTTGATTTTTTTAAGTTAAATTTATGCGTAAATATTTTAACCTTTGTTGTAATTTACCCTTACACCGGGGCCCATGGTGGCGGTGAGCGTTACGCTCTTGATATACTGGCCCTTTGCCGCAGAGGGCTTGGCCTTTACGATGGCATCCATGAGCGCGTTGAAGTTTTCGGTTATCTTTTCGGCGCCGAACGACTTCTTGCCGATGGGGCAGTGGATGATTGCCGTCTTGTCGAGGCGGTATTCGACTTTGCCCGCCTTGGTCTCCTTTACGGCCTTGGCAACGTCCATGGTAACGGTGCCAGACTTGGGGTTGGGCATAAGGCCCTTGGGGCCGAGCAGACGGCCTATGCGGCCTACAACGCCCATCATGTCGGGAGTGGTGATCATTACGTCGAAGTCGAACCAGTTTTCCGACTGGATCTTCTGGATGATCTCTTCGGCGCCCACGATATCGGCGCCTGCGGCTGCGGCCTGGTCTGCCCTTTCGCCCTTGGCCACGACGAGCACCTTCTTGGTCTTGCCGGTGCCGTTGGGGAGCACGAGAACGCCGCGCACCTGCTGGTCGGCCTGACGGGGGTCAACGCCGAGGCGGACGTGCAGTTCGATGGTTTCGTCGAACTTGGCCTTTGCCGTTGCAAGCGCGAGGTTTACCGCCTCCGCAACGTCGTATGCCTTGGAATGATCGTAAGATTTAACGCTTTCTGCGTACTTCTTGCCTGTTTTCATTATTTAATAATCCTCCGTGTGGTGATCTGCGAGGGGTTCGACTTTTGGAGTTTTTTATCCCCTCTCCCACATAACGCGAACTGCGCTTACTCCTCTACGGTGACACCCATAGAGCGCGCGGTACCCTTTACCATGCTTACGGCCGCTTCCAGAGTGGAGCAGTTGAGGTCGGGCAGCTTGGTCTTTGCGATCTCTTCGGCCTGCGCCTTGGTGAGCTTGCCCACCTTGTCCCTGTTGGGGCGGGCACTTGCCGTGTCTATGCCGAGCGCCTTTTTGATGAGCACGGGCGTAGGGGGCGTCTTGAGTATGAAAGTGAAGCTCCTGTCCTGATAGATGGTGACTACGCAGGGAATTATAAGGCCGGCCTTATCGGCAGTCTTGGCGTTGAATTCCTTGGTGAAACCGGGGATGTTGATGCCGTGAGGGCCGAGGGTGGAACCTACAGGGGGTGCAGGGGTGGCCTTGCCGGCAGGAAGCTGCAACTTTACTACAGCGGTGATCTTTTTTGCCATAAATAAAAGTCCTCCGATGTGGTTTTAACGAATCGCGCCATGAAACGTATTTAGCGCGCTCTCCCACGAATTTGCTCACGAATTTTTGCGTCTTGCGCAAATCTTTTTCCGTGAATTTATAATAAAGTCGTAAAAAGAGGCACCGGCGGGAAACCCGCCTGCTCTTTTTTCGGCATTATTTCAATATTGCGTCAGGCAGCGCTCAGTTTCCGGAAACGACGCTCTCCGACTTGCTTATCTGGATATACTCCACCTCGACGTCCGTCTGGGTACCGAACATCTCGACGGTGACGAGCGCCTTCTGCGCGGAGTCGTTCATCTCCTTGACTACGCCGCTGAAGCCCGCCATGGGGCCTGCGTCTATATTCACCGTGTCGCCCACGGCAAAATTGACGTCGACCGCCACCTCTTCGAGGCGCATCTTGCGGATCTCCGCCTCCTTCATGGGGATGGGCCTGCCCTGGGGACCTACGAAGCCCGTCACGCCGCGGGTGTTGGTCACCCAATACCACAGCTGATTGGAGTAGATCATCTTTATGAACACATACGAAGGCAGCAACTTGCGCTCGACTATCTTGCGCTTGCCGTTGCGCTCTTCGATGGTGGTCTCCATCGGGATCTTCACGTCGAAGATCTGCGACTGGAGATTGTTGTTTTCTATAAGCCTTTCAAGGCTTGCCTTCACTATGGATTCATAACCCGAATATACGTGAAGGATATACCAGCAAGGCTGAGAAGTATCTATCATAGGCTTACTCTCCGCCGAGACCGGTTACGAGGGTTAAAAGCGCGTCGAGGCCGTAATTTATTGCCGTAACGACCACAAGGAACACCACAACGACCGCGAGCACTACGCCCGTGGACTTGAGCACCTTGGGAAAGGAGGGCCACGTCACTCTTTTGAGCTCGGAAAATACCTCTTTGATTTTTCTGCCCATGCGAACGAAAATGTTGGGCTTTTTTGCTTCTGACTTGTTGTTGGATGCAGCCATGATAATCTTCCTCTTATCTCCGCCCGCGGGCGGTTGTTGCGCGCGATACGGCGCGAAGAGCGCAAGCAGACTTACTTGGTCTCCTTATGCTCGGTGTGCTTCTTGCAGAAAGGGCAGTATTTGGAAATGGTGATCCTGTCGGGATCGTTGCGCTTGTTCTTGAAACTGTCGTAATTCCTGTGTTTGCACTCGGTGCACTCAAAGGTTATCTTGGCTCTCACTGATGCCTTCTTCATTGTAGAAAAACTCCGTACAAAAAAATTACACCCCTGCAAGGAATGTATCTGAATCTTAGCACATAAACTTTGCGCTGTCAATCAAAAACAGCGTTTTCGGCAAAATTTCAGGCAATATTTTTATCTATTATATATATCGGCGCGCGCAGACACTACATATTGTATGCGGCGACGCCGCATACTACAAGCGCAAAAACGCCGCCGAGCCGTTGGCGCGGCGGCGGGCGGTACGGCGCCGGACCGGTTTACTTTTCGTCGATGAAGCGCAGCACCTCGTCGAACAGCTTGTCGCGCTTTGCCGTGCCGGTAAAGCGCACGGGCTTGTCGCGCAGGCCCGAAAGGTTCCCGGGCACGGCCATGGCCGTGGCGGCGTGCAGGCGCTTGATGCCCTTGAAACTGTCCTTTACGTCGTTGCCCGTGACGGCGTAAAGCACGTCCTGCGGGAACTTGTAGGGGTTCGCGGTGGACACCACCACCATCTTTACCGTATCCTTTTTGTTCTTTTCGAACCAGTCGAGCGCCACCTTCATGGCGCAGCCTGTGTGCGTGTCCATGGTGTAGCCCGTGTCGCAGAACACGTCGTAGACGGTCTCCACCACCTCGTCCTCGTTGGCGAAACCGCCGTCGAACGTCTCGTTTATGGCCGCCTTTTCCTGCGGCGTGATCGTGTAGGCGCCCTTTTCTTTGAGCTCCTTCATCAGCTCCGCGGTGCGCGCGGCGTTGCGGCCGCACACTTCGAACAGCAGCCTTTCGAGGTTGGAGGAAATGAGTATGTCCATCGAAGGCGAAGTCGTCTTGTAAAATTCGCGGTGAGTGTCGTAAGTCCCTCCCGAGAGGAAGTCGGTGAGGATGTTGTTCATGTTGGAGGCGCAGTGCAGCCTGCGTACGGGCAGTCCCATGCGCTTTGCATAGTAGGCGGCAAGGATGTTGCCGAAGTTGCCCGTGGGCACGGAGAAGTCCACTCCCTCGCCCATCTCTATCTGACCGCCGCTCACGAGATCGAGATAGGCGGAAAAATAGTAGGCTATCTGCGGGGCGAGTCTGCCGAAGTTGATTGAGTTCGCCGAGGAGAGGATATAGCCCCTTTCTTTGAGCGTCTTTGCATACTCCTCGTCGGAGAATATCTGCTTTACCGCCGTCTGGCAGTCGTCGAAATTGCCCTTCACCGCCACGACGTTGACGTTGGAGCCCTCCTGCGTGCACATCTGCAGCTTCTGCATCTTGGATACGCCGTCGTCGGGGTAGAACACCATAATCTTTATGCCCTCGGCGTCTTTGAACCCCTCGAGCGCGGCCTTGCCGGTGTCGCCCGAAGTGGCGACGAGTATGAGTATCTTTTCCTTTATGCCGCAGATATCGCTGCCCCTGCGCAGAAGATAGGGCAGCACCGTGAGAGCCATGTCCTTGAACGCGCAGGTGGGGCCGTGCCACAGTTCGAGCAGGTAGATGCCGTCGTCTATTTTTACGAGCGGGGCGGGGTCGCCTTCGAACTTGGAATACGCCGCCTCGAGCGCGGAGAGCAGCTCCTCGCCGTCGTAGTCGTCGAGGTATTTGCCCAATATCTTCGCCGCCCTTTCGGGGTAGCTCAAAGGCAGCATCGCCTCCAGCTCCTCCCCGGTTACGGGAGGGAAACTTTCGGGAACGAACAGTCCGCCGTCGTCCGCAAGGCCCTTTACTATAGCTTTTGCCGCGCCGTTTACCTTTTCGCCGCCGCGCGTGCTTATAAAATTCATAACAATTTCCTCCCGAAGGGCGCGGCAGCAGCCGCGCAGAATGATCTATGTGATTGCAACAGGAAAAGGCGCGCAGGGCAAAAAAAGGGGCGCCGGCATGAGCCGCGCCCCGTTCCGCATGGTCAGATCATGCGTATTTTGCAATAAACTCCGGAAGCTCCTCCGCGGGGCAGCTGCACGTTATGGTTATGACCATGTCGTTGTCCGCCGAGAGCTTTTCGAGCATGTAGAATATGCCCGCCATTTCGGAAAGTTTTTTGCCGGCAATGCGCGCAATGCCGTCTATGTACATATATTCGTAGTCGTGGTTGCCCGCGGCTATTCCCTTTACAAACCCGCAGAGCGCGTCTTCGCCGGCGATGTTGTAGTCGGTGACGTCGATGAAGCGCACCGCGCGGTTGAGGTCGTACATGTACCTCTTGGTGTCGGTGATGAAGGCGCTTACGCCCTTTGCCGACTCGGCGTCCCTGTTGGCCGCGTCTATGAGTTTCTTGGTCTTGCCCGAGCCCTTGGCGCCGGGGATAATCTTTATCATGCTGAAATCCTCCTGTCCTACCGTGTAGGTATCTTGCTTCTATTTTACCAGCATTCGGGAGGAATTTCAATACCTTTGCAAAAATTTAACGCAATTTTTTTATTTCGCCGCGCTTTCACGGAAAAACGGCGCGCGGCCTTACTTTATGGCCCGTACGAATGCCTCTATGCGGCGCAGGCCCTCTTCCATCTCCTCCATGGAGAGCGCATATGAAAGCCTTACGCAGTCGTCGTCGCCGAAACATATGCCGGGCGTGAGCGCCACCTTTGCATGCGTGAGCAGCATCTCGGCCATGTCCATGCTGCCGTTTATCGTCCTGCCCTCGTAGCTCATGCCGTAGAACTTGTCGCACAGCAGCATCACATAGAACGCGCCGTTGGGCTCTACATAGTCCAGGCCGAGGGGCTTCATGCCGTCGAGCAGCTCCATCATGCGCCTGCGGCGGTCGCCGAACGCCTTCACCATGGCGTCGATCGGCTCCGCGGGGCCATCGAGCGCGGCTATCGCGGCGTACTGCGTCATGGTGTTGACGTTGGAGGTGGAGTGGCTCTGGAAGGAGGCGATCGCCTTGGCTATCGACCTTTCCGCGGCGAGGTAACCCAGCCTCCAGCCCGTCATGGCGTAGGTCTTGGACACGCCGTTGACCGTTATGGTGAGGTCGCGCATCTTGGGCGAAGCGGCGGCGATGGAGAAGTGCTTTTCCCCGCCGTAGATAAGCTTTTCGTATATCTCGTCGGCGAGGACGAGGATGTTGTGCTTTTCGCACACGTTGGCTATCTTGCGGATCTCCTTTTCGGAATATACGGCGCCGGTGGGGTTGTTGGGGCTGTTGAAGATGAGCATCTTAGTCCTGGGGGTGATGGCGCCCTCTATCTGCGCGGCGCGCACTTTGAAGCCCGCCTCGCGCGAGGCGTAGATGTATACGGGCACGCCGCCGACGCACTTGACCACCTCGGGATAGGTCAGCCAGTAGGGCGCGGGGATGATGACCTCGTCGCCCGGGTCTATGGTGGCGAACAGCGCGTTGAATATGGCGTGCTTGCCGCCGTTGGTGATTATCACCTGCGAAGGGTCGTAGTCCAGCCCGTTGTCCTTTATGAATTTGTTGCACACCGCCTTTTTGAGCGCGGGAAGGCCGGCCGCGGCCACATACTTGGTGTAACCCTTGTCCAGCGCGTCCTTGGCCGCCTGCACGATGTGTGCGGGCGTGTTGAAATCGGGTTCGCCCACGCCGAAAGATATGACGTTTTCGCCCGCCGCCTTCAGCTCCGCAGCCTTTGCCGACATGGCAAGCGTCATCGATGGGGAAATGGTGGAAACTCTCTGTGAAATGAATGACATGACTGTACTCCCTTTGCAAAAAACATGCCCCGACGCACTGATTTTTGCCCGTTTTGTGATTTTCCATTCAATTATACATAATTTAACTCCGTTTGACAAATGTTTGGGAAAAATTTTACAAATGAGCGTTTTTTGTGAATATCCGCCGTATTTTTTGCAATTTTATACACGCAGCAGCCTCCTCCGCGCATCACAAAAACGTCAGCATGGCGTAAAAACAGGGCAAACCGGGCGCAGATATGGCGCAACGAAGGCGCTGCCGCCCGCAAAAGCGGGCGGCAGCGCCTTTATATATGTACTGTATGTTATGAACAGCGGAAAGCGAAGGGGCGGCGCGCTCCCGCGCCGCCCTGCATTCTGCGGGGGATTTCAAAACGGAGGTCTGTTGTTCTGAGATCTGCCCCCTCTTCCGCAGCAGGCACACGGACAGCAGGAACAGCCGCCATGGCAACGGCCTCCCCGCGCCCTTTTCAAGACGATGCAGATCGCCGCCGAAGCCAGCGCAAGCGCCGCTGCGGCCGCGGTAACGATTTCAAAAGCGCTCATCGTATGCCCCTTTCACCCGTGCGGATGACGATACATACTATGCATCCGCGCGCCCGTTTATGACTGCGCCCGCGGAAAACCGTCTCAATTTATTAACTGCGGTTAAGTCACTTGCATTATATCAGCGGCAGGCGCGCCTGTCAAGCAAATTAACCAAGGTTTATAAATTTTCATAAAAAATACCGCCGGCCGCGGCAGCGGAAGGCGGAACGGGCCGCACGGAGCGGCCGCTTACTTTTCGATGAAACGTTTCATCATTTCGTAAGTTTCGGCGGAAATGACGTGCTCCATCTCGCAGGCGTCGGAGTCGGCGTTGCCTTCGGAGACGCCAAGCTTTGCAAGAAAGGCGCGGATGGTACAGTGCCTTTCGTACACCTCCGAGGCATACTTTTTTCCGCTGTCCGTAAGGCGGATGTGCATGCCGTCGGTGGTGACGTAGCCGTTTTCTATGAGCAGCTTCACCGCCTTCTGCACGGCGGGCTGCGAGACGCCGGCGGCGCGCGCCACGTCTATCCTGTGCACGTCGCTCTGCCTTGCGGAGAGCAGCAGTATCGTTTCGAGATAGTCTTCGCTTGAACGGTTTTCCCTCATATTTCCCCTGCCGTAAAATTTGTGTACGGCCGCTGCGCCGTACTTATATATATTATATCACCGCTCCGCGCCGTTTGCAAGTACTTTTTCCGCGGGACGGCAAATGCGTTTATTGCGGCATATGTGCGGGCGGACGCACCGCACCTCACGCTCACTGCGCGAGCTGAGCCTCGCGCTCGGCCACGGCGAGCGCCTCCACCATCCGGTCGATGTCGCCCTGCATGAACGATTCTATCGAATACAGCGAAAGCCCTATGCGGTGGTCGGTAACGCGGCCCTGCGGGAAGTTGTAGGTGCGGATGCGCTCGCTGCGGTCGCCCGTGCCAACAAGGCTCTTGCGCTGTTTGTCGTATTCGCTGCGGTTCTGCGTGCTGTAATAGTCGTACAGCCTGGAGCGGAGCACCTTGAACGCCTTGTCCTTGTTTTTAAGCTGGCTGCGCTCGTCCTGGCAGGTCACGACTATGCCCGTTGGAAAGTGCGTTATCCTTATGGCGGTCTCCGTCTTGTTGACCTTTTGACCGCCCGCGCCCGAGGAGCGGTAGACGTCTACCCTTATGTCCTCGTCGCGGATCTCCACGTCGACGTCCTCCGCCTCGGGCAGCACCGCCACGGTGGCCGTGGAGGTATGCACCCTGCCCTGCGACTCCGTTTCGGGCAC
>DVIK01000055.1 GCA_018711385.1 Candidatus Coproplasma avistercoris | reverse complement strand
GTGCCGGGGTCGATATTTATGTAGGGGTCGAGCTTCTGCGAAGCCACCTTATATCCCCTGCATTTGAGCAGCCTGCCCAGCGAAGCCGCGGTAATGCCCTTGCCGAGGCCGGAAACAACGCCGCCTGTAACGAAAATGTACTTTGTCATAAACTTTTTTCTCCGTGGCGGCAAGCGTGCCGCCTTTGTAACTTTCGTACATTATAACACAACGGCGGCGCTAAGGCAAACGCAATGGGCATTAAAATTATTTTATTTTGCGGCGCACGTGTACGGGCGGGCGTGCGGGAAAAGATGAAATTTTCGGAGGCCTTTGCCGCCGGGCCGGCTATTGTTGACAACGCCGCGCATCTTTTGTTATAATAAAAAAGGCGCTGCCTGCGCCGCTTGCGGAGAAAAACATGCAGAAAGATAAAAAACACACCACGTGGGTAAAAAAGAGGCACGCGCGCGTCTTCGCCTTTTTAAGGCTGGTGATGACGCCCTTTATGAAACTGCGCTATAACTACGTGCCCGAACCCGCGCCGATAAAGGAGGGTCCGTGCCTGATAATCAACAACCATCAGGCCACCATGGACCCTTTTTTTGTTGCGGCTTCGTTTAAGTTCCCGCTCTACTTCTTCACCTCCGACGACCTGTTCAACCTTAAAGTTTCGCCGCTGATACGCTACCTCGTGGCGCCGATACCCAAGAGCAAGTCGATGTCCGACATGAACGCCGTGCGCACGGCGCTGCGCATATTCAGAGAGGGCGGCGCGGTGAGCGTTGCGCCCGAAGGCAACCGCACGCTGAGCGGAAGGCTGTGGGAGATGGACGATTCCATAGCAAAACTTGCAAAACTTTCCAAGGTGCCGCTGGTGATATACAACCTGTGCGGCGGCTACGGCACAGACCCGCGCTGGGGCGGGAAGATACGCCGCGGCACGAAGTACACGGGGCGCGTAAAGCGCATAATATACCCCGACGAATATAAGGATATGAGCGTTGCCGAGCTGTCCGGTATAATAAAAACCGAGCTTGACGTGGACGACGCCGCAAGCCGCGAACGCTACACAAGCCGCCGCAGGGCCGAATACATAGAGCGCGCGCTTTACATGTGCCCCGTCTGCGGCGCGGTGGGAAGCATTTATTCGCGCGGCACGCACTTTGAATGCAAAAACTGCCACACACGCGCGGAATACACAGAAGACCTGCACATATCGCCGCCCGTATGCGGCTACGACCGCATATACGGCTGGTACGAATGGGAGCGCGGGGAGATAGTAAAGCTGGTGGCAGGCGGCAGGACGGTGAGCGACGAAGGCATACTTTTCCGCGAGAGCGTGAAGTTCAAGCGCAAGGTAAAGCTGGGCGGCGACCGCGTTGCCATAGACAGCCGAAAGCTGACGGTTTCGGGCGGGGGAAAGAACTACGTTTACCCCCTGGACGAGATAGACGCGATAACCGCCGTGGGCAAAAAGAAGTTCAACTTTTATTATAAAGGCAAGATCCTGCAGGTGAAGGGCGACAGCCGCTTCTGTTCCATAAAATACGTGCACGTCTTCGACGGGCTGCGCGCCCTTAAAGCGCAGGAAAACAAAAACAAGGAGGCAACCGAATGAGTTTTGCAGAACTCAACGTATGGACGTTCATAATGGTGTTCGCCGTGCTGCTTGCGAGCATGCTGGTGGCGGCGGCGCTCAAACGCTTCATACCCGCGCTCAACAAGACGCTCGTGCCGGTATCGGTGCTGGGCGGCATACTTCTTCTGATAATCTCCACGATAGTCTACTTCGCCGCCGGCGACTATCTGTTCAACCTGCCCGTGTTCGGCAGTCCCGCAGAGAGCGACGCCGACAAGAGCATTTCGGGCATGCAGATGCTGGAACTCATCACCTACCACTGCTTAGGGATCGGCTTCATAGCCTCCGGCATGCGCAACACCAAGAAAAAGTTCAACAAAAAGCGCGCAGGCGAGATATTCGATTCCGGTATAGTCACCGTAAACGGCTACCTTATTCAGGCGTTCGGCGGACTTATAATAACCATAATAGCGGCGTGGGCGCTGCACACAAACGGGCTGATATCGGCTGCGGGCATACTGCTTGCGTTCGGCTTCGGCCAGGGCACGGGACAGGCGCTCAACTACGGCAAGATCTACGAAAACGACTACGGCTTTGCGGGAGGCAGCAACTTCGGCCTTACCGTTGCGGCGCTCGGCTTCCTCGTGGCGTGCATAGGCGGCGTAATATACATCAACGTGATGAAAAAGCGCGGCATGATAAAGATAGATACCACCAAAAAGCGCAGCACGCTTGCCGACTACGAAGACGAAAACGAGATACCCGCCGTGTCCTCGATGGACAAGATGACCGTTCAGTTTGCCATAGTACTGGTCGTTTACGCCATATCCTTCGGCATAATGTACGGGCTTTCGGCACTGCTGCCCTCGCTTGCAGACACGCTGTTCGGCTTCAACTTCCTCATCGGCGTAATACTCACCATACCCGCAAAGGCCATACTCAACAAACTGTACGACAAGGGCATAGTTAAAAAGCGCATAATAAACAACTATATGATGGACCGCATAAGCGGGCTGGCGTTCGACATAATGATAGTTGCGGGCGTGGCCGCCATACAGCTGCCACTGCTGGCAGAGTACTGGGCGGTGCTGCTGATAATGGCGGTTTACGGCACGATAGTAACCTTTGTGTATGTCAACTTCGTCAGCAAAAAGCTGTTCGGCGCATACCGACACGAACAGTTCCTTGCATTCTTCGGCATGCTTACGGGCACGGCGAGCACCGGCATGATACTGCTGCGCGAGATAGACGGCAGCTACCGCACCCCCGCGAGCGAGAACCTCGTGTACCAGAGTCTGCCGGCGATAGTGTTCGGATTCCCGCTGATGTTCCTTGCGCCATATGCCGCCACGAGCGACCTTGCGGCGCTGATAACCTGCATAGTCGTGGGAGCGTGCTTCGTGGTGCTCAACCTCCTGCTCTTCCGCAGGACGATATTCAAAAAGACATACGCGCGATATCTGAGCAGACACGGAGATGCCGAAGACGAAGATCCGTCTCCCTCCGCCGGAGGCGCGGGCGATGAAGCGGACGGCGCAGAACCGACCGACTCCATGCAGGAATAAACGGCGGAAAGCGCGGACTGCCGCGCACCGCACCGAAAAACGATAAATTTGCAGCGCCCGCGGCTATGCCGCGGGCGCTGCACAAAAAAGGACGGAGCAAAACTCCGTCCGTTACTTTTCACGACGAAGGCACTCTTACGGAAAAGTTTGCAAAAGCAAAGCTTTTTCCCGTAAGCGCCCGTCCCCCTATTGCTCAGCGCTTTTCCGCGCAGTCACAAGGTATCAAGCGAATTTTCCTTCGCTCTACATCTATATTATATTCCCCAAAAGTTAAAAAGTATGCACTATTTTGCAAAAAATTGGTAAAATTTCGGCCCGGGCAAAAATTTTTTCCGCCTGCGCGGGACAGGGGCGTTCCGCCATGCTCAAACGGTTGCCTTTTTGCCCCGCTTGGGGTAAACTGTTCTATGCGGACATGCTCCGTTACAGGAGGATATATGGACAAGGTCAGGGCGCCGCGCGCGGTGAATATAGCGGTAACGGTGCTGTTTGTTATAGCGTTCTTCATACTTCTGCTCTCGCTGTCGATCAGCCTGCCCATACTCAACAGGTGGTTTTACTATATTCAGATAGACACCCTGGGGCTTGAACGGGCGAGCGGACACAGCTACGAGGAGATAAAGCAGGCATACGACCAGATACTCGACTATCTGCTGCTGCCCGGCAGGGAGTTCGGCGCCGGAGTTTTCGCCTTTTCGGAGGAGGGAGCCGCGCACTTTGCCGACTGCAAGTTCCTGTTCGTGCTGGATGTGGCGCTGCTGGGCGCAAGCGCGGGCATCGTTGCAGTTATTCTTGCGCTGCACTTTGCCAAGGTAGTGAAGACAGGCTCCGCCGCGGGGCATTCGGCGGCATTCTGGACGGCGATAGCCGCAGTGGTGCTGCCGGTAGTGCTCGGCTGCCTGATAGCCGCGGACTTCGACAGGGCGTTCGAGGTATTCCACGCCATACTCTTTCCCGGCAAGGACAACTGGCTGTTCGACCCGAACACCGACGAGATAATAAGGGTGTTGCCCGAAGAGTTCTTTATGAACTGCGCGATATTCATAGGCGCGGGGCTGGTGTTCTTTGCGGCAGTCACGATAGCCGCAGACTGCATCGCAAATCGCGTGAAGGGCAACGCGCTGCGGATAAAATACGAAAGAAAGTATTGAATTTTATAAAGCGGCGGC
>DVIK01000054.1 GCA_018711385.1 Candidatus Coproplasma avistercoris | reverse complement strand
CGTCGTCATCTTCATCCTCGTCGTCATCGTCTTCGTCGTCGCCGTCATAGTCGGCGTCGAAGTCCGAAAGGGGATCATCGTCGTCGTATTTCTCCTCATCGTCGTCGAACTCTTCGTCGAGCTCCTCCGAGAGCTCCTCCTCGAGCGTTTCGCCGTCCACCGTGAGGTCTTCATCGTCGTCGAGGTAGTTCTTCCACTCCTCGTCGGTGTCCATGTCGACATCCTCGTCGTCCTCGTACTGGCTGGCCTGTTTGCAGGCGTCGCACATCTTTTCGCCGTAGCGCATGGTGTTCACGCCGCACACGGGGCAGATCTCCGTCTTTTCGGCGGCATCGTCGTTTTCGTCCTCGTCGAAGTCGGCGAACTGAAGGCGGTTGCCCTTCATTTCGGCGATACATACGTCGCAGTATTCCTGCTTGCTAGGGTCGATATAGTTAAGTTCGCACCTGGGGCACTTGATGTACTTGATCATAGTTCTGACTTTCTCCGTATCTTAAAATACAGCCGGGGATATGAATGATTTTCCCTCGCCCTTAATCAATGGTAACATTATATTAGCATTTACAGTATTTGTAAACCGTTTTGATAAAAGAATATCAATTTTTTTTAACTATTTTTGCCGACGGCAGGTGTTTATGCATCCCGCCCGGCATGCGGCGCGCCCTCGCGGGCAAAAAGAGAGCGAAGCCCCTTGCGAAGCTCCGCCGTATCTGCATGTTATTCGCCGTCGGCAGGGGTATCGTTCCCGTAGACGTCGATGTTCTTGTCGTCGGTGGTATCAACCCTGATGCGCGACTTTTTATAGACGGGAAGTTTTTTACCCTTCCTGCGGACGATGTAGAGTGCAAGCAGCACCGCGCCGCCTATCACCGCTATTCCGCCCACGCACACGCCGATTATAAAGCCGGCCTTTGCGCCCGCAGAGAGGCCCTCGAACCAGCCGGTCTCCTCTTCGGCAGGCTCTGCCTGCATGTAGTCGGTGCGCAGCGAGTCGATATAGCTCTCGGCGTCGTCATCGGTCATGGTGCCGACGAGGTTGTAATAATAGTTGCGCGAAGTGGCATACGCATCCGCGCCGTTGACCTTTTTCACGTAAGAGGCGAACTCGGAGTACTCGTTATCGGCGGCGGGAGTGATGAACGCGAGGTACATGCGCTCCTCGTCGGCGGAGTAGGGCACTTCGGCATCCTCCGCATCGCTGTCCTCCCACATTCTGTCGAGTTCGGCCATATATTCCTTGTCGCCCGTGTAGAAGGCGTAGCGCAGCGCGTCGGGAAGATATTCGTATTCTTCGGTGTCGATGTCGGCGACTATGCTGTCTTCATCGCCCATTATGTCGTCGTACAGGTCGTTGATCTCTGCGATCTCGGCGTTCGACATGGTAGCGGCGCCGGTATCGGTCGCGCCTTCGGAACGGAGGTCGAATGCCATGATATATTCATAGTTGACCATGTCGTCGGTGTTGGAGGCGAAGAAGAAATGACCTGCAAGGATCTCGGGCATGTACCAGTTGGAGGCGACGTTGAGATCGAGGATCTGCGTATCCTTATAGTTGGAAGTGGTGTCGTCGGCAGGGTACTGCATGTAGTCGGCCGCAGTGCCGCCGAGCGCTATCCTGTGAACGGAGTAGGAGCTGCCCTCGCCGCTGTAACCGTAATAGAGGAACGTGAATTCCCCGTCCTCCGCGGAATCTTCGTTGCTGACCTTTGCCGTCTCGCTGTTTACGGCGAGCACCGTTATCTCGTCGGAGGCCTTGGCGAGCCTTATCTCGTCCGAGATGACGCCCCCGCTGAAGTTTGCCGACATCAGCATGCTGTTATCGGTGTACAACACGCCCGAGGGTTTGCCGTCCTCAGCCTCGAGATAGATATAGTCGGCTATGGAGGACGCGTCGAGCAGGAGCAACTTGTCGCCGTAGGTGTTGTTCGCCGAAGGATTGCCCGATACGGGATTCCAGCCATCGGTGCTCACCTCTGCGTCCGTAACGTAGAGCAGCACAGGTTCGTTGGTGGTCTCTATGGTGTAATAGAGAGTGCCGTTTTCGTATGAGATCAGCTCATAGTTGTAGCCCGAGGGAGTGTTTGCGCCTTCGGGACGGCTGCCGGCGGTCTCTGCCGTGTAGCCGTAATTGAACTGGGTGAGCTCCGAAAGGCCGCCTATGCCGTCGAACACAAATTCGCCGAGGTTGACGTATAAGGGATCGGTCTCGGGGTCGTAATCGTCGCCCATGTACGAGAAGTCGTAGGTGCGGCCGCCCTCTGCAGTGGCGCCCGCGCTTACGCGGTAGATCTGGTTATAGCCTGCAGCGGCCTCGTTGGCGGTGCCGAGGTTATAGGACACGTCCATCGTGTAATAGACGTATGCGTTGGAAGCGTCGTCGGCATCGAACAGGTAGCTCGAAACATCGTATGCGAGCAGCGTATCGGTGCGCGTTTCGAGGTTGACGGAGTGGATATTGGTGCGGTCCTCGCCGTCGTACTTTTCGCTGAGGGCGTAGAGCAGATACACCTTGCCGTCCTCCTCCACGAAGCGGTAGTCAAGGTTGGTACTCTGCGACTGGAAGTAGTAGTCGCTCATCACCTCGGTGCCGTCGAGTTTTGCGCGTTTGAATTCCAGGCGGGAATTGAGCGTGGTGCCGCCCGCATCCCTGGCCGTGGAGGGCGTGCTGAAATATACGTAGTCGCCGTAAATGTAGATGCCGCCGCCGTAATTGCCGGAATACATCACGAGGGGGACGACCGTCTGCGAAGAGGCGTAGTTGCCTGCGGCAAGATCGCTCTTGGATATGCGCATGAGCGCGCCCTTCTGCACTTCGCCGTAGGCATTGTTCGCGGTGTTGCTTTCGATGCCGTTGATGTAGTAGACGTAGTTGCCCTTTTCAACGGCAAACCCGCCGTTGGAGACGACTTCGCCGCTTATATCGCCCTCGAGCCTGTCAGAATTGTAATAGTCGCCACAGCCGGCGGCAAGCATGAGTCCCGCCGCAGACACGGCGGCTACTGCGCATATGAGCGCCCTTTTTAACGTTTTACGCATTTTTTACCCCAATACTGTAATCAGTAGGTTGATATACCGAGTATTTATAAAGTAAAGCCCCATATAAAAACTTTACAAAGCAGTTTTTATTATATACCAAAACAGATTTTTAAGCAATTAAAAACAAGTTGTATTTAATGAAATTTTGATAAAAGGAGAACAAAAACACGGACAGATTTGCACTTTTCGATCTTCTGAACGCGCTCTATGCAAAAAATGACGGAACAAAGCGGGAAAACGCGGAAGAAGCCGCGCCGCGGCAGCCGCAGGAAGACCCGCCGGAGAGCCGCGCCGCCGGCGTGCTGGCGGACATAATAGAGCGGCACGAACGCATCTCGAACAGGCTGAAAAGACGGTAGGCAAAGAATATGCGCGCGGCAATATGCCGCGCGCATGTCTGTACAAACTGAAATTTCCGCCGCAATCATCTCTTGGAGAACTGAGGTGCGCGGCGCGCCTTTTTGAGGCCGTACTTCTTCCTCTCCTTGACGCGGGGGTCGCGGGTGAGGAACCCTGCCTTTTTGAGGGCGGAACGGCACTCGGGCTCTGCCTGAAGGAGAGCTCGGGAGATGCCGAGGCGGATGGCGCCTGCCTGACCGGTGAGACCGCCGCCGTATACGTTTACATATACGTCGTACTTACCTTCGGCCGCAAGCAGCACGAGCGGCTGGATTACGTCGTAGCGGAGAACGGACTGGGGAAAGTAGTCTTCGAAAGTCCTTTCGTTGATGACTATGTTGCCGCTGCCTGCGGGAATGAGGCGGACGCGGGCGATAGCCTTCTTCCTTCTGCCTGTGCCCCAGAACTGAAGTTTCTTTTTCAAAGTTGCTTTTGCCATAACTTTTTTACCTCACTCCTTAAAATAGCTTGAGCTCTTCGGGCTTCTGCGCTGCATGATTGTGCTCTGCACCCTTATATACGCGCAGCTTTTTGATCATCGCCCTGCCCAGCGAATTTTTGGGGAGCATGCCCCTTACTGCCTCATATACCGCAAGGTCGCTCTTTTCGGCGAGCATCTTCTTGTAAGATACCTCTTTGAGACCGCCGATATAGCCGGTGTGATAGCGGTAGAACTTGTCTTCGAGCTTCTTGCCGGTGAGCACCACTTTATCGGAATTGATGACTATGACGAAATCGCCCGTGTCTACGTTGGGCGTGAAAACGGGCTTGTTTTTGCCGCGAAGAACGGCAGCCACCTTGGAGGCAAGCCTTCCGAGGGGGACGCCGGCGGCGTCTACAACATACCATTTCCTTTCTACTGTCTGGGCGTTTGCCATGTAGGTTTTCATGTTGATAACTCCATTTATGATGTGTAAAAAACGTTTACCGCACCGCGCGGTATCTTTGTTGCCTCTGTGCAATGTAGGTTTATTTTATTATTTTATAAAATTTCTGTCAAGCTGTTTTGAGTTGCGTTTACAAAGTTTTTCAAAAATAATTGCAAATAATTTGTAAGCGCAGATTTCGCACCCGTTTTGCGCCGATTTGGCGTTTTTTTGCCATTTTTCAGCAAAAAATGCCGCGGTAACGCCTCAAGACGCGCCGCTTCGGCACAGCCTGCACGCTCACCCGCAGCCCGTGCCCGGCTCCTTGCCGGCAAAGCCGGGGCCGGCGGAGAACTCCTACGCGGCGCACGCCCGCGCACAGCAATATGAGCAGCGTGCGCAGTCATCCTTGTTCTTATTCATATGGTAAAATACATAGCTCCTGCAGAAGTGAAAGGAAAGCGCGGAGGCGCAAGGAGCGCACGGGGCGTAATGCGACGCCGCCAGACAACAACGACGCGCGACGGAGGATAGCGCAAAAAT
>DVIK01000053.1 GCA_018711385.1 Candidatus Coproplasma avistercoris | reverse complement strand
GGACACCCGCTGTGCGTGCCGCAGCGAGATGAGCGAGGGCATACGTCACGCCCGAGCGGTAACCAAGCCGCAATGTTAACATTGATTGCGGCGAGAAGGCGCGCGACGCCGTGACTGAGGGTATGAATACGCGCGGCAACTTGTATTTTACAACATTCTATTTTATTTCAACACCTCGTATCCCCCTCGGCTCGCAAACTCGCCGTTCCCCCTTTAGGCAAGGGGGACAAGGGGGAGTTTCGTAATCGCGGCGCCCCTGGCCACTCGGCCCGTGGCGGGGCATATTTGTAAATAATTTTGTGCCGCAATCGTGGCTCCCCTGCCCAAGAGGAGGAAGTAAAGGAGGGGTTTGTGCTAAAATTTACGCCGCAGCTTAAATACATAAAGCGCCCTGCAAGGTTTGCCTTGCAGGGCGTTAACATTATTGTGCCGAAAAAACGCAAAGCGTTTTTATACTACGGACACACGAAAGGCTCATAGATGCGAGCAATACGCGAAGCGCGCGGAAGCTGTGAGTGAGTTTACTAAGACGTAAATGACCGAACAGAACCGTAAGCGCGACAAAGTAGTGCGACGCATATATGAGGAGGAAATTATTCTCCCTTGAAGGGAAGCAGCGCAGCCACACGTGCGCGCTTGATGGCCTTGGAAAGCTCGCGCTGGTGCTTTGCGCAGGTGCCGCTCATGCGGCGGGGAACTATCTTGCCGCCCTCGGTGATGAACTTGCGGAGGCGTGCGGTGTCCTTATAGTCGATCGCCTCGACCTTTTCCTGGCAGAAAACGCAGACCTTTTTGCGCGAGGACTTCTTATAATTCTTTCTTACGGGTCTCTCTTCCATAATATACTCCTTGAAATTTAAGCGGCGGTGCCGCGTTTGCGGGGACGCGCCCCGGATTTAGAAGGGAATGTCGCCGTCGTCGTCGAACGACTGCAGCGCGGGCTTCTTGCGCTCGGTATGGGCGGGAGCAGAATAGTCGCCGCCGTCCTCCTGCGCGCCCTTGGGGGTGAGAAATTCAACGTCCTGCGCGATAACGTCGACGGACATGCGCTCTACACCCTCCCTGTCTTCGTAAGTCCTGAGCTCGATGTTGCCGAGCACGGCAACCTTATTGCCCTTTCTTGCATAGCGGGCGACCGTTTCGCCGAGGCCGCGCCATGCAGTTACGTTGTAGAAATCGGCCTTGCGCTCGCCGTCGGAGGAGCCGCTGCGGCGGTTTACGGCTATGCCGAAGCGGCACACCTGCACGCCGGACTGCGTTTCCGAAAGTTCGGGGTCGCGCGTTAAATTACCGATCAGAAATACTTTGTTCATTGTTGTCCCCTTATGCCTTGACTATCATTCTGCGAAGAACTTCGTCCGAAAGCCCGGCAATTCTGTCAAGCTCGTTTACTACGGCGGGTTCGGAGTTGAACTTCATGAGCACGAAAAAGCCTTCGCCCTTGTAGTTGATGGCATAGGGCAGCTTTTTGGAACCCCACTTGTCCGTAGAAACAAGTTCGCCGCCCATGGAAGTCACGATGCCTTCGAACTTGGCTACGAGGGCGTCTTTGGCTTCGTCTGCGACGGAATTGTCTAAAACGTACAGCATTTCGTAAGATTTCATTTTTTTACCTCCCGGTCTTATTCGGCATGCCGTTGTTTACGCATGCAAGGTAAGCGCCATGCGGCGCGCAGACTTACTCACGGTAAATCAGCTTTACAATATTACTATATAAAACAGGGAATGTCAAGCAAAATAAAAGCGGCGGCGCAAACTTTTGCGCCGCCGCATGCCGCTTTTTAAGTTAAGGATTCTGTCCGAAGTACGTGCCGAGCGCGCCTATCAGCTGAATAAATTCGCTTATAATCAGGTCGCCGATCGTATCCTTGCCTTCGGGAACTTCGTAGCCGCCAACGCCTGCGAACCTGTCGAGGCTCATTGAAAGCGTGCCCTCGGAAGTTTCCGAGATTATACCCATCTCCATGAACCCGCCGAGCGTCGTCGTCCTGAGGTTGGCGGTGACGTTGAGCTGCATTTTTGCGACGTCGTTGATGTAATAGAGCTGCTCGCTGCCGCCCTCGTAGAGGAACAGGCTCCATACGCCCGCCGTGGCGCCGTAGGTATAGTAGCCGGCGTATTCCTCGCTCCACGGCCCCTCGAGCTTGCCCGTGCCGTTCACGAGCTCGCCGCCCGTTTCATCGGTGTAGTATATATAGTCGGCGCTGAACGTGGCCTCGGTGACCTGCGCAAGCTCACCGCCGCCGGCATATATGTCTTCGGCGAACAGCTCCTGTATGCTGAGGGAGTTTATATCGTCCGCAAGGGAGTTTATGGTGGAATCCCTGAGCGCGTCGAGCAGAATGTTGTCCCCGTCTCCGCTGTCACCGAGCAGCTCGCCTATCGTCATATCGTCTTTAAGTCCGTCTATGCGCCCCACCGACTCGTCTACGGTGGTGTTGCAGCCCAGCTTTATGCCGCTGCCGTCGGCAGTTTCTTCAAGATAATACACATCGGTTATGACGCCGCCCTCGGTAACGACGTACGCTTCCTTGGTGACGGGATTGCCATCGGAATCGGTCACGGGTTCGCCGTCCTCGCCGAGGATATGGTATACGGCGGTGTGCGTTGCGCCATCGGGCAGCTGCATGCTGCCGTCCGCCGCCTTTATATCGCTTATGCCGTAGACCATGTATGCCATCACCGCGTTATCCGCGGAAATATCGCCGAGCAGGTCGGCAAGGTATACCATGCCGATGGCGTTTTCGATAGTCATCGACTCCTCCTCGGAAATTTCGCCTATGGTGCGCGCATGCAGCACGACGAGCGCACCCTCGGAGTCGTAATAGTATCCGCCGGAGAGCTTTGCAGTCCCTTCGGAATAGAGCGTATATTCCGCACCGGAAGGAACGAACATTCCGTCCGCATACCGTGCCGCTTCGGCCGTGCCGTCTTCACCGACAGAATAGTAAAGGGCATACGAACCGTCGGAACGGGCCACGAGATACTCTTCCAGCTCCGCGCCGAGCGCCTGCCCGTCCTCCCTTATATATGCACCGTCTTCGTACGCGAACTCATCAGCGTAGAGCGCGGTAGCCGAGCCGTCTTCAACGGAATACATGACGCTGGCCCTGTCGCCGTATGCCACGGCGAGGTATACCGGGCTGGCAGCCACGTCGATGCCGGCTATCTGCATCACGGTCTCAACCTTTACGGACTGGCCGCACTCCCTGAAAAATTCGCCGAGACTTGCCACGGGAGTGGCCTTGAGCTGCTCCTCGTCTATTATTTCGCGCAGGTCTTCCTCTGTTATGTCATAACCGGCAAGAGCATTCGCCAGCGAGGAATAGATGCCGTCGATGAACGTGTCGCCGACGGGGAAGAGCGAGGTGAAATCGCCTATGGTGAGCTCCTCCTTGCCCTTGTCCGCAAAACCTTTGAGCGTATCGAGAAGGTCGGTGACCTTTTCAACGCCGCCCTCTTCGACGTTGGTGTTGATATATATGTTCTTGCCCGTCTCTTCGTCGTAGTTGTCTACGCCCACTGTGGAAAGCAGATTGTCGATATCGGCGTTCAGCAGAAAATAGATGCCGCCGCCTATCAGCGCCGCTTCGACGATGATGGCGAACAGAAAGCCGAATATGAAGCACAGTATGCCTGTGAGCGCCTTTGAACCGCCCTTGCCTTTTGCCATAAATTACTCCCTGCGCAAAAAATGCGCGCCTTTATTCGTTACGGGCGGGGCGGACTGCCGCCCCGTTTATGCTTGCTTGTAACAATTATATAATATTCCGCGCGTAAAATCAACAGTTAGAGCGATTAAAAATTTGGAAATGCTGCAATTCGGCCTTACTCCCCCGAACCGTCGGAGAGCAGCCGCTCGGCGTCGTCCTCGCCGATATCGGCCACCGTGCGCAGTTTGTTGGATATGGTGCGCGTGCGCTTGCCCGCTTCCTCGATGGTGTTCTGCGCCTCCTGCAGTTTTTTGCCCGTCTTTTCGAGCACTGCGGCAAACTTTTCGAACTGCACCTTGAAGGCGGAGAGCAGCTGCCACAGCTCGCCCGAACGCTTTTCTATCGCCACGGTGCGGAAGCCCGTCTGCAGCGTGGAGAGCAACGCGCTGAGGTTGGTGGGCCCGCACGCGAGCACGCGGCGTTTGCGGAGATATGCGTCGAGCTCGGGCAGGCGTGCGATCTCGGCGTACAGACCCTCGAGCGGCAGATACATCACGGCAAAATCTGTTGTAGAGGGCGGAAATATGTATTTGGAAGCTATGCTGTCCGCCTGCAGCTTTACCGCCTGCGCCAGCCTTTTCAGCGCCGCGGCGGCCTCCGCCTTGTCGGCTGCGTCGGCGAGGCGGATATACTCCTCCACAGGGAACTTGCTGTCCACCGGCAGCCACACCGTGCGCTCGTCGCGCGAGGGCAGCCTTATGGCGAAGTCGACCATGCCGTCGCTGCGGGGGTCGACCTTTACCGACGAGGCGTACTGGTTGGGCGCGAGCATCTGCGATAGCAGCGTGCCCAGCTGCACTTCGCCCCAGGTGCCGCGCAGTTTTACGTTGGAGAACAGCTTCTTTATGTCTGATACGCCCGCGGCGAGCGAATTCACCTCGCCTATGCCCTTATACACCTTTTCCAGCTGCTCGTTTATGGCGGAGTAGCTCTTCGAAAGCGTGCCCTCGAGCGTGGCGGAGAGCTTCTGCTCCACCGAAAGGCGTATGCTCTCCACCCCCTTTGCCGTGCTGTCGGCAATGTAGCGGAGATCCTCGTCCAGCTTGCGCTTCATATCGTTTACCCTGCCCTCCTGCGCCTGCACGAGGCGGGAATTTTCGGCGACGGCGGCCTCCAGCTTTACCATCATGCGGGCAAGTTCCTCCAGCCTGCGCTCGCTCTGCCCGGCGGAACTGTTCTTTACTTTTAGCCCCACCGCTATAACCGCGATCAGGCACACAACGCCAACGACTATGGCTATCGCAACAAGTATATCGGTCATATCATGCCCCCTTTTTATCTGAAATAAGGTTTAGCGCCGCCGCTGTAAGCCTCTCCTTCGTGTTCAGCTGCGGCTGCACGGCGCACTCTATGAGAAGTTCCTTTATTACCTCGCCGCACCGCTCCTTCGGCACACCCGCGGCTATCAGCCCGTCGCCGCGCACGGCAAGTTCGCGCGCGGAAAACGGCACGCCCTCTGCCACCATGCGCGCCTCGATATCCCGCCACTTTGACACGACGGGCGCGACGGAGAGGTCGTCCTTGCAGGCGGAGTAGTCGGCCTGCTTGAGCTCCATGAGCTGCCCGAATATGTCGTGATTGGCGGCTATCACGCGGCGCACCTTACTTTCGCGCGCGCGGCAGTCGAGGTCGTACATGTGCAGCGCAACCAGGCGCGCGGTCACCTCCGCGAGCTTTTTGGGCGCTTTGAGCCGCGCCATTATCTCCCGCGTTATGCGCTCGCCCTCCACCTCGTGCCCGTGATACCTGCCCGTATTGATATGGCAGTACGGCTTGCCGACGTCGTGCAGCAGAGCGGCGAAGCGGATATCGCGCGGAGCGTACTTTGCGCAGCGCAGCGAATGTTCGAGCACGTCGTGGTCGTGAAAGTCGGGGCGCTGGGCCATGCCGTCGCCCGCGGCAAGTTCGGGCAGCACGAAGGAAAGCACGCCGCTGTCGCGCAGCACGCACAGCGCCAGATAGTGCCCGTAGCGCACGCCGTACTTTTCGTCGGCGAGCAGTATGGCGCGAAGTTCCGAAAATATGCGCTCCGCCGAGATGTCGCGTATAAGCGGGGCGTTTTCCCTTGCGCCTTCGAGGCAGTCGCCGGAGGGAGCAAAGCCCAGCATGCCGCACATCCTCGCCAGCCGCATCAGGCGCAGCCCGTCCTCGCCGAACACCTTGCCCGCGGGCGCAACCGTGCGCACCTTTTTTTGGCGTATGTCGGCCATGCCGCCGAGCGGATCGACAAATCGGCCCGCACATATATCGTAATAAACGGCGTTGCAGGTGAAGTCCCTGCGGCGGGCGTCGAGCAGGATATCGTCGGTGAAATATATCTGCGCGGGCACATGCTCGCCTCGCACATACCTGTCCGAGCGGAAGGATGCGAACTCGTACTCATCACAGCCTAAGCGCAGCTTTACCGTGCCCGTATTCTTATAGACGGAACACACCGAAAACCCGCACTCCGCCGCGATCGCGGCAAACTCTTCGGGCAGGGCGGGGGCGCAGATATCGTAATCGCGCCTTACAGGCTGCAACCCGGCAAGATATTCGCGGCAGGTGCCGCCCACCACATACAGCGGAAAGGGACATATATCCGCAAGTTTTTTAAGCCCTTCGGGCAAAATTTCGCGCACTGTGCGGCCTCCTCCTTTTCAAGTTATTATACCAGCAAAACAAAATTATTGCAATTATAAATTATTTGGTATATAATATTTTTGGCTCCGTGCCGCACATGGGGATAAGATATGACCGTTCACATAATAGTAAACGCCGCCCGCACGGGCGAAAAGAAGATAGCAAAGGTCTGTGCGCGCTTTGCCGCCGCAGGCGTACAGACAGAGGTGCACCGCACCCTGCGCAAGGGGCACGCCGCCGAGATGGCAGCGGAGCTTACCTCGCGCGGGGAAAGGCTGACGATAGCGGTGATGGGCGGCGACGGCACACTGCACGAGGTGCTCAACGGCGTGCGCGACTTTGAAAACTGCGCGCTGGGGCTGCTGCCATGCGGAACGGGCAACGACTTTGCCGTAGCGGCGGGCATACCCAAAAACCTGAACAGGGCGGCGGACATAATAGCCCGCGGCACACCCTCGAAGACGGACTATATAGAGCTTTCGAACGGGCTTAAAAGCATAAACGCCGTCGGCATGGGCATAGACGTGGACGTATTGAAGCGCGCCTACGGCAGGGGCGACGTCGGCAAGGGAAAGTACCTTTCCGCACTTGTTTACTGCCTGAAGCACTTTGAAAGCTACAACTTTACCGTGGAGTACGACGGCAAAAAAGAAAAGCACTTCGGCCTGATAGCCGCGCTGGGCAACGGCAGGCAGATAGGCGGCGGCATAAAGCTGTTCCCGGAGGCCAAGCTTAACGACGGTTACATGGACATACTCATGGTGGACTACCTTTCGAAATTCAAGACGGTGTTCGCCTTTATAAAGCTGATGCTGGGAAAGATAAACGCCATAAAAGAGGTCACTTTTGCCAGGGTAAAGCAGGCGCGCTTTGAAACGGAGAAGCCGTGCTCCATCCAGGCTGAGGGCGAGATTTACGACGGCGTGACGCTCGACGCGCACATAGTGGAGGGCGGGCTGAAATTCTTTTTGCCCGCCGAAGGTTAAGGTTAATGCATGATCGAAAAATTTTACAGGCGGATGATAGACGGGCTGCCCTCGGCGGTGATAGTGGCCGACGGCAACCTTAAAGCGGTGTTCGCCAACGAAAAGTTCAGGCAGCTGTTCCCCTCGGCAAAAAGGCGGGGCAGCCTTGGCAGCTTTTTCTGCTGCGCGGAGGATACCGCACGCTGCGGCAGCTCGGGCTGCAGCAGGGACTGCACCGCGCGCGAGGCGTTCGAGGACTGCATATATTCGGGCACGGACGTGCAGCGGCGGGTATACCTTAAAGTGAAAACGGCCGAGGGCACGCGCGACGTTTCGTTCAGCCTGGACGTAAAGCCGCTGGGCGACAACATGTACATGGGCGTGATAGACGACGCCTACGAGCTGGAGATCGCGCGCGAGCTTGCCACCGCAAAGAACATACAGCAGCGGCTGCTGCCCGCGGGCAACTGGGCTGCGGGACACAGCTATTCATACATGTATATCCCCTGCCGCGAGATAGGCGGCGACCTGCCCGACGTATATTCGATAGGCGATTCGGCATTCGGCATGATAGCCGACGTTTCGGGCAAGGGCATCTCGGCAGGCATGCTTTCGGCGTTCGTGAAGGCGGCATACGACAAGACGGAATTTTCGCCCGCGCAGGCAATACGCAGCCTGTGCCTGAAATTCAACGAGCTCAACCTCGACGAAAGGCACTACGTGACCGTGGCCGCCGTGCGCATAGACGGCGACAGCATCACCTATTCCATGGCGGGGCACAACGTGCCCATGCTGTTCAAGACGGCGGGCGGCATAACGCGCATGACGCTCAACTCCCCGCCCGTATCCAACTGGTTCGAAAACCCGACGTATTTCGAAGATACTCTCGCCTATTCGCGCGGGGATATCCTCGTTTTACTCACCGACGGCGTGACCGAGAGCCGTAACAGCCGCGGCGAAATGTTCGGCAGCGAACGCGCGATAAAGACGCTCTCCGTTTCGCGCACGGCCGACGAATTCATAAAGAACCTGCAGCGCAACTTAAAGGAGTTCTGCGGCGGAAAGTTCGACGACGACATAACGGCGATAGCGTTCGACCTGTGACAGGATAAACTCAACAGCGCAAAGCGCCGCGCGGCTTAAAGCCGCGCGGCGCGCTTATTTTTCATGAATGTGCTCACATGCTCTCTTCAAGGATTTCCTTCACCTCTTCGGGCGAAAGCACCTTGTAACCGCCCTCCATTATGAGCGTGGACTTAACGATGCCGTCGAGCATATCCTCCTTTACTCCGAGGTCGGAGAGGTTCATCACCAGCCCTATGCGGCGCATCCAGGCCTCCATCGCCTCAAGGCCCTCGTTCGCAATGGTCTCGTCCGTCTTGCCCGCGGCGGTCACGCCCCAGACGTTGGTGGCAAAGCGCACAAACTTTTTGAGTCCGCAGGGCATTATGTGGCGGTAGTATGCCATTGATACCGCCGAGAGGGTCATGCCGTGAGTGGCATCGGTGTGCGCGCCGACGGCCTGGCCTATCATGTGCACCTCCCAGTCGGTGGACTTGCCCTTGGCGATGAGCGTGTTGAGCGCCCACGTGGCCGTCCACATTATGTTGGAGCGAGCCTCGTAGTCGAGCGGGTTCTTTACGGCTATCTCAGAGCTCTTCACGAGCGAATGCATCAGCCCCTCGGCGATATAGTCGGAGGTGTTGTCGTCCCCGCCCGAGAAATACTGCTCCATTATGTGCGACATTATGTCGAAGAAGCCCGCAGTCATCTGATATCTGGGCAGGGTGAAGGTAAATTCGGGGTCGAGCACGGAAAACTTGGGGAAGACGTTTTCACCGAACACGTGGCCTATTTTAAGTTTCTGCGCGTGGTTGGTTATTACCGAGCCGCCGTTCATCTCGCTGCCCGTACCCACCATGGTGAGCACGCAGCCAACGGGGATTATTTTGCAGTCCTTATCCACGTCCTCAAAGCGGATAAAGTACTTTTCCCAGGGGTCCTCCTTGCAGTTGACCGATATGGACACCGCCTTGGAGTAGTCGCACACCGAGCCGCCGCCCACAGCGAGGATGAAGTCGGCCTTTGCATCACGCGCGCGCTGCACGCCCTCGTAAAGTTTTTCTACCGTGGGGTTGGGCATTACGCCCGCGTCCTCGTACACCGTCTTGCCGCACTCGTTGAGCACGGCCATCACCCTGTCGTAAATGCCGTTCTTTTTTATAGAGCCGCCGCCGTACACAAGCAGCACGTTCTTGCCGTACTTGGGCAGCTCCTCTTTAAGCCCGTCGAGGGCATTTTTACCGAAATAGAGTTTTGTGGGATTGCAATAAGTAAAATTACCTAACATCTGTATCTCCTTTGGCGGAAACCCGCCCGCATATTTATTTTTACACCGCGCGCGGCCCGCTCAAACGCGCGCAAAAAATTTCCGCCCCGCTCAGAGCCTCTTTACCACCCTTGCGGGCACGCCCGCCGCCACGCAGTTTGCGGGGACGTCCTTTGTGACGACGGCCCCCGCCGCCACCACGGAATTGTCGCCTATCGTGACCCCGGGCAGAATGGTCGCGTGCGCGCCCACCCACACGTTCCTGCCGAGCGTCACCTTTGCCGGTATCATGCTCGCCCTGCGTTCGGGCATAAGGTCGTGATTCAGCGTGGCGATGACCACCTGATGACCTATCATGCAGCCGTCGCCCAGCTCTATGCCGCCCTGGTCCTGAAAGCAGCAGCCCGAATTTATGAACACGTTCCTGCCGAGCTTTATGTTCCTGCCGAAGTCGGAATATATGGGCGGGAACAGGCCGAAGCCCTCGTCCACCTCGTATCCCACCAGCTCCGACATCAACGCGCGAAGCTCTTCGGCGGTGTGGCAGCCCGCGTTTATTTCCGCGGTGACGCGCTGCGCACTGCGCGCGGCGCCGTGCATGAACAGGTGCG
>DVIK01000052.1 GCA_018711385.1 Candidatus Coproplasma avistercoris | reverse complement strand
GGCTTCTGCCGCGCGGGCGCGATCGTTTAATTGAACGGTATATATGCACGAAATGTCAGTGCCGGATCGCGTCCGACGGCGCATATCATGCGGTCATTTGATCACCGTTGTTATCACCCCGCCGCCTAAGCAGGCCTCCTCGTCGTAGAGCACTGCGTACTGCCCCTCGGTAACGGCGCGCTGCCTTTCGGCGAACTCTATCTCCATTTTATCGCCCGCGACTTTCACGCGCACCCGCTGTTCGGGCTGGCGGTAGCGGAACTTCGCCGTGCACTCGAATGCCTGCGGCGGCTCGAAGCCGATAAAGTTCAGCCCCTCTGCCGTGCACGCGCGCGAATAAAGCGGCCCTTCGTCCCCGTGCGAAACGAGCAGCACGTTGTGGTCGAGGTCCTTTTCCACCACGAACCATCTGCCCTCTTCGCCGTGCACACCGCCTATCCCCAGTCCCTTGCGCTGGCCCGGCGTGTAATACATCAGCCCCTCGTGCCTGCCAACAAGCTCGCCCGAAAGCGTGCGTATCTCGCCCGGCTGCGCGGGGATATAGTTTTTAAGGAAGCTGCGGAAATTGCGCTCGCCTATAAAGCATATGCCGGTGCTGTCCCGCTTTTTGGCGTTGGCAAGCCCGCTTTCTTCGGCTATTTTGCGCACCTCGGGCTTGGTCAGCCCTGCAAGCGGAAATTCCACGCCGTCCAGCTGCTCCTCGCGCACCTGGTTGAGAAAGTAGGTCTGGTCCTTGCCCGCGTCCGCGGCTTTCAGCAGCCTGTTGCGCCCGCCGCGGTGCTCTATGCCGCAGTAGTGCCCCGTGGCTATCACGTCGGCGCCCATCGCCAGCGCGTACTGCCTGAACGGCCCGAACTTTATTTCGCGGTTGCACAGCACGTCGGGGTTGGGCGTGCGGCCTGCGCGGTACTCTTTCAGGAAGTAATCAAACACCCGCTCGTAGTACTGCTTTGCAAAGTTCACGCTGTAATACGGTATGTCCAGCGCCGCGCACACCCGCTTCACGTCGGCAAAGTCCTCCTCTGCGGTGCAGGCGCCGTTGCCGTCGTCCTCCTCCCAGTTGAGCATGAACAGCCCTATTACGTTGTAGCCCTGCTCTTTGAGCAGCAGGGCGGCGACCGAGCTGTCCACTCCGCCGCTCAGTCCCACCACGGCAGTCTTGCCTTTCATATCCACCTCTCAGGTAACGGGCGTGCCCGCCCTTGCCATATAAAAAATATAACGCCGCGAAAGTGATTGCAAAATGCGGCGCGCGGTGTTATAATAATTTCACCTACGCCGTAAGTTAAAGGAGGTGCCCCGTGCAGATGCCTTCGGACGCATACATGTTGCTCTCGCTCGCCAACACAAAGCTGCGCGACTACTATTGCTCGCCGCAGGACATGTGCGAAGATCTGGGCTGGGACGAAGAGGAGCTTGCCTCCCGCCTCGCCGCCGCGGGCTACCGTTACGACGGCGCGCGCAACGCCTATGTTGCAAAATAGCTTTTCTGCCTGTAGTGCAGCTGGATAACACGTCAGACTCCGACTCTGGAGACCCGCGGTTCGAATCCGCGCAGGCAGACCACGGGGCGCCCGCACATGCGGGCGCCCTTTATTTTTCCCTTTTAAGCGCCCGCGCCGCCTGAACTATCATTATCACGCCGAGTATCATGTTGAAGGCGCTCACCGCCGCGCCAGAAACGGCGGTCATCACGGGCATGCTGCCGCCCTGGGTGGCTATCATCGTAACTTCCAGCGACAGCAACGATACCAGCGCGTCCACAAGGTTTATGTTCCTGAAACACTGCACCGCCGGGTCGCTGTAACGCTTGGCGCGCACCATGTTCACTATGGCTATTATCAGTTTGTAAAAGGAATATGCCGCCAGCGAAATGGCGAATATCAGGCCCGTGCGCGCGTGTTCCTCGTCCATCACCAGCTGTGTGACTGCGGCTATCAGCGCAAATTCCAGCACGAGCAGCGCTATGCCGCAGCCGAGATATATCTTGTGCTTTGCCCGTTCAGGCTCCCCGTCCGCAAGCTGCCGCTTTACGCGCCTGTCGGCATACAGCACGCCGCCGCGCAGCAGCGCCAGCGCAAGGTAATAGGCCGTCATCGAGGCGTACCACACCGAGCCGTAAATTATCGCCGAAGCGCCGTTGACCGCCACATATGCCGCGTTTATTATGCTTGCGACTACGGCAAAGGTGAGAGTGCGGAACCCGAAATCGTGCAGCAGGGCTGCGGAAAACTTACGCTTTTCCAGCGTCTTTATCGCCGACTGCTTTATCTTGGGCGCACACTTTACTGTAAGGTATACCGAATAGGCCAGAGTGACCGCCGCGGCTGCATACAGCGCCGCCGCCCATGCCGCACCCTCGGCGAGCACGACGGCCGCTATGCTCCCGCCTATGGCCGCCAGTGTTAAAACCAGCCACGCGGCGATGAACCACACCGGCGGATCCTTTATAAAGACGAAAAAATTTTTCACGCCGCGCACCTTACCCTTTTTCGGTAATTATAACATAAATTTTCCGCCGCGTAAATATTTTGCGGCCAATATTTGCATCCCGTGCCGGCCATTTGCACGTATTTTGCCGCGGGTGAGCGATAGTGTCGTGCAAATTTGTGCGCGGCGTGCTATAATGCAGGCATGGACGGAGGTGTTTTATGAAACTCAGCGAAAAACTTACGCAGCTGCGCAGGCAGAGCGGCATGACGCAGGACGAACTTGCGGCAAAGCTGTTCGTCACGCGCACCGCCGTGTCGAAGTGGGAAAACGATAAGGGATACCCCGGCATAGACAGCTTAAAGCTGCTTTCGCAGGTGTACGGGGTGAGCATCGACGATCTGATATCGGAGGAGGACGTCGCTTCGGCGCAGAGCGCAAAGAGGAGGCGCACGCGCATATTCTACCGGTGCGCCGTCGCCTGCCTGGCGCTGGCGGCCGCGTTTGCCCTGGCGACGGCGCTCTCCTCGGTGCCGTGGCTGTGCATACCGTCGGTGGCCGCCGCGCTCGGCTATGTGGCGTTCGGATTGCTCTCAAAGCCCGCGCTCTCGGGACTGACGCGCGCCGACAGGGTGCGGCACATCGTTTCGCGCGTTGCGGCGGTGATAATAGTGCTCGCAGTGCTCGTCGCCACGCTGGTGCAGCAGCTTGCCGCATAGGCGGTTCATCCGCATATATGCCGCGATCACGCAAAAATTTTCCCCTTAACCGCGGTTATCTATAAGACTTTATTATACTTTACGGTAAAATAAATTCACACAAACTTGCAACTTATGTTTGACAACCCGCAAAGCGATGTCGTAAAATATTAAAAAGAAAAAGGGGGAAAACATGGCCCGTTTGCGCGGGCAAGTGATGAGAGCGGCGTTCCGCGGCAGCTTTTTTGCCGCGGTTGTAGGCGCTTTTGCGTCGCAGTATCCACACGCCGCAGCGGCAGCAGCCGCGGCGGCGCTTTTGTTTTTTGCGATCCGGAAGCGGCGTTGCCGCCGGAAATACGGTGAAATATGAAAACTGTAAAGAAATCTGTAAACAAAAAGACGATAATCGCCCTCGTAATCGTGGGCGCGCTGCTCGTCATATCGCTCGTGCTCGCCTTCGTCATAGGCGGCACGCCCCGCTCGGGCAGCGTTTCCGAAGAGCTTACCGACGCGGTGATGCACGAAGAAAAGCAGGTAAGCCTGTTCGGCTGGGAGGTCAACCCCTCTGCGATCTCGGCGCTGGTAGTTTCGGCGATACTCATAATCTTCGCCGTGTGCGTGCGCGTGTTCGCCGTGCCCCGCTTTAAGGAGGTGCCCGGCAAGTTCCAGCTGGTCATCGAAAAGCTCGTGGGCTTCTTCGACGACATGGCGCGCAACAACAGCCCCCATTCCAACGGATTTTTAAGCTGCTACATATTCAGCGCGGGCTGCTATATCTGCATAGGCACGTTGTTCGAGCTGCTCGGCGTGCAGGCCGTGGCGGCAAACGGCCACCCCGTTTCGCTGCCGGCGCCCCTTTCGGACATCAACGCGGCGATAGCCATGGGCTGCATGAGCTACCTCGTGATATTCTTCGGCGGCATAGTAAAGTGCGGGCCGCGCGGACTGGGCCGCGCCTTAAAGGAATTTTCGCTGCCCATATCCATGAGCTTCCGTCTGTTCGGCGCGCTGCTCTCGGGCCTGCTCGTCACCGAGCTGGTATATTACAGCATCTCGCTCAGCATAGTGCTGCCCGTCATAGTCGGCGTGCTGTTCACCCTGTTGCACGCGCTCATACAGACCTACGTGCTCGTCGTGCTCACCGCCACCTACTTCGGCGAAGTCACCGAACCGCACGTTAAAAAGCCCAAGGCCAAAAAGGTAAAGGGCAAGGCAAAGGCGGGCGCCGCGGCATAACTTGCGGCAAAGCGGCACTGCCTTTACAATATATAGTGATATAAAAAACAAATAAAAAATAAATTCGAACAGCATTTTCTGGAGGAACTTATGAAAATTGCAAAGAACATTCTGGCATTTGCAGCAGCGGCCGCAATGGCGCTCATCGTATGCATCGCGCTCACGGCAGCGTTCGGCGGCACGGATACCGTATCCGCGGCCGAAGCTCAGACTGAAGTTGCCGCAGTAAGCGAGACGGCCGAAGACGAGGGCATCGCCCTGCTTTCGGGCGAAACCGGCGAAGACGGCGGCTCGGAAGCCGACGCCACCGGTTCCAAGGCGCTTGCGGCGGGCATAGCCATCGGTCTTGCCGCGCTCGGCGGCGCGATAGGCATGGGCATGGCGATAGCAAAGGCTTCCGAAGGAATAGCGCGCCAGCCCGAAGCTGCGGGCAACATCCGCTCTACCATGATGCTCGGCCTCGTGTTCATCGAGACGGTAGTAATTTACGCGCTCATCGTTGCAATACTGCTGATATTCGTACTATAAACCGCGGCGTACCGCGATCTTCGCGGAGGAGGTGAACAAACATGACAATGCTCTCTTCGCTGCCGCTCAACATCGACTGGCAGCAGATATTGTTGCATGTATTTAACTTTATAATCCTCGCCACGGTGCTCACGTTCGTGCTCTTCAAGCCCGTGCGCAAGTTTATGCGCGAGCGCGAGGAAAAATATAAGACGGCCGCAGAGGAACATGCGAAAAAGAAGGCCGAAATAGCCGAGATGGAGGAGGAGCGCAAGGCGCGCATCGCCGGGCTCGACGCCGAACTCGAGGCGCACAGGCAGCAGGTGCTTGCCCAGGCCGAAACGCGCGGCCGCCAGCTCGTGGAGCAGGCGGAGGACGAGGCGCGCGGCATAATCGCCGAAAGCCGCAAGCGTTCCGAGGAGGAGCGCGCGGCATACATCTCGGGCGCGGGCGATGAGATCGCCGACATGGTGGTAAAGTCCGCCGAAAAGCTGCTGGTTACCGGCAGCACGCCCGAAAACGACAGCGCCCTCTACGATACCTACTTAAAGACGGCCAACGAGGACATCTCCGTTGCCGCCGCCTCACAGGAGGCGCGCGCCGCCCTTGCCAGGAAGTTCGGCACGGAACAGGCAGGGAAGGCAGAGGGCGAGGACGTTGCGGAAGTCGTGGGCGAGGCCGCTCTCGCCGCGATAGAGCGCGGCAGGACCGCCGAAAGCGACGGCGCCGTATACGACGAATTCCTCAGATCGGTGAACGGGGGCGCGGCAGATGAAAAATAAAAAACTGACCGCAAAACTCTTCTGCGTCACTCCGCCCGACGAAAAGCAGAGAGAGGGCATAGCCGACTTCCTCGAAAAGAAGTACGGCGCGCGTCCCGAAATAGAGATAGTCGAGGACAAGTCGCTCGTCAGCGGCTTCCGCCTCGAAACAGGCGGCGACGTCTACGACTGGTCTGCAAAGGGCAGGGTGGAAAAGCTCGCGGAGCAGCTCAAAAGCGTCTCGGGCGAATTTTCTGCAAAGCCCGACGCAAAGGCGCAGGCTCCCCGCCCCACGGCAAAGCTGTTCTGCGTAAACGCCCCCTCCGACGCTCAGCGCAGGGGCATGGCAGACTTCCTCGAAAAGAAGTACGGCATCCGTCCCGACATCGAGGTGATCATAGATAAGACGCTCGTCGGCGGCTTCCGTCTGGAATTCGGCGACAACGTATACGACTGGTCGGCAAAGGGCCGCATAGAAAAGCTCAAGGAGGACATCCGCTCCTCCGCGGGCGTCACCTCCATGCTCAGGGAGACGGTCGACAGCCTCAAAAACGCCATCGGCGGCTGGGAGATGCCGCTTGGCGCTCGCGAGACGGGCAAGGTGCTCTCCGTGGGCGACGGCATCGTGCGCATAAGCGGGCTGGATCTTGCCGAATACGGCGAGATAGTCGTGTTCGAATGCGGCCTCAAGGGCATGATCCAGGAGCTCGGACAGGACGGCGCGGGCGCAATACTCTTCGGCGACGACAGGGAGGTGGAGGAAGGTTCCTCCGTCTACCGCACCGGCAAGACTGCGGGCGTCCCCGCGGGCGAAGGGCTGATAGGCAGGGTGGTCGACGCGCTCGGCGCGCCCATCGACGGCGGCGGCGAGATAGCCTCCGACGCCTATATGCCCATAGAGACCCCCGCCCCCGGCATAGTCGACAGGCAGCCGGTGAACAGGCCGCTTGAAACGGGCATACTCGCCATCGATTCGATGTTCCCCATCGGCCGCGGCCAGCGCGAACTCATCATAGGCGACAGGCAGACGGGCAAGACCACCATCGCCACCGACACCATCTTAAACCAGAAGGGCAAGGACGTCATCTGCATCTACGTCGCCATCGGCCAGAAGGCCAGTTCGGTGGCAAGGCTCGCCGAAATGCTCAAAAGGCGCGGCGCCATGGACTATACCATAATCGTAAGCTCCTTCGCAGGCGACAGCAATTCGCTGCAGTATATAGCGCCCTATTCGGGCTGTGCCATAGGCGAGTACTTCATGAACAGGGGCAGGGACGTGCTCATCATCTACGACGACCTTTCAAAGCACGCCGTGGCATACCGCGCGCTCTCGCTGCTGCTCGGCCGTTCCCCCGGCCGCGAAGCATATCCCGGCGACGTATTCTATCTGCACTCCCGCCTTTTGGAGCGCGCCGCCCATCTTTCGGACGAGCGCGGCGGCGGCAGCATGACGGCGCTGCCCATAGTCGAAACGCAGGCGGGCGACATTTCGGCATATATCCCCACCAATATAATTTCCATAACCGACGGCCAGATCTTCCTTGCGAGCGATCTGTTCTTCTCGGGCCAGCGCCCCGCCGTAAACGTCGGCATATCGGTATCGCGCGTGGGCGGCGACGCCCAGACCAAGGCGATGAAGTCCACGGCGGGCCCTCTGCGCCTCGACCTCGCGCAGTACAGGGAGATGGAGGTGTTCATGCAGTTCTCCTCCGACCTCGACGATGCCACCAAGAAGCTGCTGTTCTACGGCAAGAGCCTGATGATGCTGCTCCGCCAGCCCCAGGCGCAGCCGCTGCAGATGTACCGGCAGGTCATCCTGCTCGCCGCGGCGCTCGGCCACGGCATGACGGATATTGCCGCCGACGACATCCCCGACTTCAAGGAAAAGCTGCTCGGATATTTCGACGACGCCCAACCCGATATCTGCGCCGCGGTAAAAAAGGGCGAAAAGCTGTCCGACGAGCTCAAAAAGCAGATAGCGGACTGCGCAAAGCAATTTGCCGAAAAATACGTCGCACAGAAGTGCGCAAAATAACGCGTTTGTTTTGCATAAAAGAGCGGCACATATGTCCCGACGGGCGCCGTTCTGCGCCCTTACCGCGCGGACGGGCCGCAGGCGGGGCTGCGCAAAGCTGAAAACTTTCCGTCTTCGGCAAAGGCGGGAAGTGCTGACAAGGATCGTTTTATGCCTAATATCCAGGGAATCAAAAAGCGAATAGACAGCGTAAAGGAGACCCGCAAGATAACCAACGCGATGTATCTCATCTCCTCCACCAAGATGCGCAAGGCCAAGGCCGACCTCGACAGGACGAGGCCCTATTTCGAGGCGTTGCGCAGAGAGATAAAGCGCATCTTCCGCCAGGGCGAAATGCCCGAAGAGAGCCGCTATTTTTATCCGGTCAACGTTGCGGAAAAACTTACGGGCACCTTTGCCTGCCTGCTCATAACGGGCGACAAGGGCCTTGCCGGCGCCTATAACTACAACGTAATAAAGCAGGCGATGACGCTTTTAGATTACGGCTGCGAAATAAAGTGGTACGTCGTGGGCGAATACGGCAGGCAGCTTTTAAGCCAGCGCGGCATACCCGTGGAAAAGAGCTTTTTATATACCGCGCAGAACCCCACCATGCACCGCGCGCGGGAGATATGCGACCTCCTGCTCGAGGACTTCGACAGAGGCCTGTTCACCAAGATATATGTGGCATACACCGATATGCGCGGCATGTCGGACGAGGCCATGCTCACCCGTATACTTCCGTTCCACCGCAAGGAATTTGTCACCACCACGGTGGAGGAACCGGTGCGTTCGCCCTTCGAATACACCCCCTCGGTCGAGGTCGTGCTCGAAAACATAATGCACAGCTACATTGCGGGCTTCATATACAGCGCGCTGGTCGACAGTTTCTGCAGCGAACAGCACGCCCGCATGACTGCCATGAAGGCGGCAAACGACAACGCCGAAAAGCTCATTTCCGAGCTCTCGGTGCAGTATAACAGAATGCGCCAGGCGGCTATCACGCAGGAGATAACCGAGGTCGCCGCGGGCGCCCGCGCACAGCGCAATAACAAAGGAGAGGCTTTAAGTGAATAAGGGCAGAATAGTTCATATTTCCGGTCCCGTGACCGACGTGCAGTTCGAAGGAGAGCTGCCCAGAATAAAGGACGCGCTCTACTGCGAAAAAGACGGCAAGAGGCTGATGATGGAAGTTGCCCGTCAGATGGCGGGCGACACCGTGCGCTGCATAATGCTCGGTGCGTGCGAGGGCCTTTCGCGCGGCACCGAGGTGTACGCCACGGGCGACGTCATCAACGTTCCCGTCGGCGAATGCACGCTGGGCAGGATGTTCAACGTGCTCGGCGAGCCGATAGACGGCAAGCCCGCCCCCGAGGCGGAGGAGAGCTGGCCCATTCACCGCCACGCCCCCTCGTTCGAGGAGCAGAGCCCCGTCGCGCAGGTGCTCGAAACGGGCATCAAGGTCATCGACCTGATGGAACCTTACGCCAAGGGCGGCAAGATAGGCCTCTTCGGCGGCGCAGGTGTAGGCAAGACGGTGCTGATACAGGAGCTGATACACAACGTGGCGATGGAGCACGGCGGCTATTCGGTGTTCACCGGCGTAGGCGAACGCTCGCGCGAGGGCAACGACCTGTGGCGCGAGATGCAGGCCAGCGGCGTAGGCGAAAAGACGGCGCTCGTGTTCGGGCAGATGAACGAGGCCCCCGGCGTGCGCATGCGAGTGGCGCTCACGGGGCTGACCATGGCCGAATACTTCCGCGACAAGGAGCACAAGGACGTGCTGCTGTTCATAGACAACATCTTCCGCTTCGTGCAGGCGGGCAGCGAGGTATCCACCCTGCTCGGCCGCATGCCCTCGGCGGTGGGCTACCAGCCCACGCTCGCCAGCGAAATGGGCGAGCTGCAGGAGCGCATAGCCTCTACCCGCAGCGGTTCGGTAACCTCCGTGCAGGCGGTATATGTGCCCGCGGACGACCTCACCGACCCCGCGCCCGCAACTACCTTCGCCCACCTCGACGCCACCACCGTTTTAAGCCGTAAGATAGCCGAACAGGGCATATACCCCGCGGTAGATCCGCTGGAATCCTCTTCGCGCATACTCGAGCCCGAGATAGTGGGCAAAGAGCACTACGAAACGGCGCGCAAGGTGCAGGAGACGCTGGAAAAATACAACGAATTGCAGGACATAATCGCCATCCTCGGCATGGACGAGCTCGGCGAAGAGGACAAACTCACCGTCTACCGTGCGCGCAAGATACAGAGATTCCTCTCCCAGCCCTTCCACGTCGCCGAAAAGTTCACCGGCATCAAGGGCGTATATGTGCCCATGAAGGAGACTGTGCGCGGCTTCAAGGCGATAATCGACGGCGAGATGGATAAGTATCCCGAGGCGGCGTTCTATAACGTCGGCACCATAGAGGACGTGATAAAGAAGGCCGAAGAGCTTGCCAGGGAGTAAGTTTTTCCGCACGAAAATGCAGTCATTGCCGCATATATGCGGACGGATTGAGTTAACGGCCCCGCGCAGCGCAGCGGAGGAGTGGATCTGATGAATACTTTCACGGTACATCTTTTAAGCGCCAACCGCACCTTTTACGAGGGCGAGTGCGAAAGCCTTATAATACCCGCGGTCGACGGCCAGTACGGCGTGCTGGCCGGCCACAGCAACACCATAACGGCGCTCGTGCCCGGCAAGCTCGTATTCCGCGTGCCCGGCGAAGAGGCGCAGGAGGTGGCTGTTTCCTCCGGCATAATGAAGGTGGAGGATGGCGACGTGATGGTGCTCGCCGACTCCATTCTCCGCCCCGAAGAGATCGATGAAGAGCGCGCCGAGCGCGAGATCGCAGAGGCAACAGAAATCATTTTGCAGAAGCGCAGCCGAATGGAGTATAATGCCGCGCAGGCCCAGCTGGCGCGCGCAGCAAGCAAACTCAAGATCGCGCGCAGCTATAACCGCGGCGGCAGAAGATGAATTAAAGGTATAGGCAGGGCAATGGCCCTGCCTTTTTTATAACACCGCTTTCCCTTGAATATACTTCGCAATACAGCAGGGTTGATGGGCAGGGTGCTGCGGCGAAGAGTATTTTGAACTACGCCCCGCCACGGGCTGAGTGGCCTCGCATCTTCAAGGGTTGATGGGCAGGGTGCTGCGGAGAAAGAGTAATTTATAATACGCCCCGTCACGGGCCGAGTGGCCTCGCATCTTCAAGGGTTATCGTTGCGTTTTGCTGCGGTGAAA
>DVIK01000051.1 GCA_018711385.1 Candidatus Coproplasma avistercoris | reverse complement strand
TCACGCAGGACGACGCGCACATCTTCATGCTTCCCGAACAGATCACCGACGAGATAAAGGGAGTGGTCAGGCTGACCGACAGGATATACAAGCAGTTCGGGTTCAAGTACAAAGTTGAACTCTCCACCCGCCCCAAGGACAGCATGGGCACCGAAGAGGAGTGGAACGCCGCAACCGACGCGCTGCGTGCAGCGCTCGACGATCTCGGACTCGAATACGAGATAAATGAGGGCGACGGCGCATTCTACGGCCCCAAGATAGACTTCCACCTGCAGGACAGTATAGGCAGGACTTGGCAGTGCGGCACAATACAGCTCGACTTCCAGATGCCCCAGCGTTTCGAACTCGAATACGTCGGCGAAGACGGTGCAAAACACCGCCCGATAATGATCCACCGCGCCATCTACGGCTCTATGGAGAGGTTTATCGGCATACTCATCGAGCACTACGCCGGCAAGTTCCCCGTATGGCTCGCGCCGGTGCAGGTAAAGGTGCTGCCAATAACCGACAGGACCCGTGCCTATGCCGAAAAGGTGGCCGCCATGCTGCGCGATAAGGGCGTCCGCGTGGAGATCGACGGCAGGAACGAAAAGATCGGCTATAAGATAAGGGAGGCAAAGCTCGAAAAAGTTCCCTATGTCTTGGTCGTGGGCGACTCCGAAGAGGCAGAGGGTACCGTGAACGTCAACAAGCGCGGCGTAGAAGAGAAGTTCTCCATGAAGGCAGAGGATTTTGCCGGGCTTGTGTGCGAAGACGACAGGGCCAAAGTCAACTTTTAAGCATTTACGGCCGCGCGGCGCGATCGAGCCGCCGTTGCGGAAAAATGTTGTCGTCTGATGCTTAAAATTGTTTGACATTTATTTTTGAATGTTGTAATATAATCAAGTAAGCAAAGGCAGAACCTTTCGCCGTACGGACATTCTTTACGGCAAATAATGATATACGCCGCATGTCGGCGCACGTTTGTCATTATCGCGGGTTGCTTTTGCAGCCCGCTTTTTTTCGGGTAAATAAAATGAGAGGTAACGACCCATCAAAGATTCCTATTCTATCAACGAAGATATCCGTGACAGAGAAGTCAGAGTGATTGCTCCCGACGGAGAGATGCTCGGCGTCATGCCCTCCTCGCAGGCGCTCAGGATGGCCTATGAGCGCGAGCTTGACCTTGTAAAGATCTCCCCCACGGCAAATCCGCCCGTATGCAAGATAATGGACTATTCCAAATTCAAGTACGAGCAGGCAAAAAAGGATAAGGAAAACCGCAGGAACCAGACCGTCGTGGAGCTTAAAGAGATAAGGCTCTCCATGACCATCGACGTCGGCGACATTGCCGTCAAGACCAAACAGTGCCTCAAATTCCTGGACGCCGGCAACAAGATCAAGGTGTCCATAAGGATGAAGGGCAGGGAAAATTCCCGTTCCTATCAGGGCGTCAAGGTGATGGAAAATTTCTTCGAAGGCCTGGACGGCAAGGCGGTAATGGATAAGAAGCCCACTACCGAGGGCAGGAACATCATCATGATGCTCTCGCCTGTGAAAGCGTAAGTTACACCATTTTACAGAAATTTTATCGGAGGTAAAAAATATGCCCAAGCAGAAATCACACAGCAGCACCAAAAAGCGCTTCTGGCTTACTTCTACCGGCAAGGTCAAGAGGGCTCACGGCGGCAAAAATCACAAGGCAGAAACCAAGAACAGAAAGAGAAAGAGAAACCTGCGCAAAAACACGTTAGTTTCTACTACGCAGGAATCGACCGTTAAGTCGATGATCCCTTACAAGAAATGAGGAGGTAGCAGGCAATGCGTATTAAAAGATCGGTAAACGCGCTCAAGAAGCGCAGAAAGATATTCCGCCTTTCCAAGGGCTATTTCGGCAACAAGTCCAAGTCGTACAGGATCGCACGCGAAGCCGTGATGAAGTCCCTGAATTATGCATTCAAGGGCCGCAAGCTCCGCAAGCGCGACATGCGCAGCCTGTGGATAGCCCGCATCAACGCGGCTGCAAGGCTCAACGGGCTCTCCTATTCCAAGTTCATGCACGGGCTCAAGGCTGCTGGCATCAACCTCAACAGAAAAGTTCTCGCCGACCTCGCCGTAAGCGACGCCGCAGCATTCGCAGCGCTTGCCGAAAAGGCAAAGGCCGCCGTTTAAGAACGGACTAAACGATTAAGCCTTGAAATACAGGCTTAATTTTTTGCTTTTTTATATGTTGATACAGTCAAGATCCAACCCGAAGGTCAGGGCGCTTGCGGCGCTTAAAGAAAAGAAGTTCAGGCGCGAGCGCGGAGAATATCTTGTCGAAGGCGTAAAGATGGTGTCCGAGAGCATCGCGGCGGGCTGCGAGGTGACCTGCGTCGCATGTACCGAGGAGTATCGTGACAGGTTTGCGGGCGCGCTCGTGCTGTCGCGCCAGGTCTTTGAATACGTCTCAGACGAGCGCACGCCGCAGGGCGTCATAGCCTCGGTTAAGCTGCCTTCCGTTGCACCCGTCCCGCCGTCGGGCAGGTGCGTCCTTCTGGACGGCTTGCAGGATCCGGGCAACGTCGGGACGATAATCCGCACGGCCAACGCCGCAGGTTACGGAGAGATCTACGCGATCAACTGCGCGGATCCCTTTTCGCCCAAATGTGTGCGTTCGAGCATGAGCGGCATATTCTTTGCCAGGGTCATGACGGGACGGGCCGAGGATGTGCTCGGCGCGCTCGGCGGCGTGCCGCTCGTCTGCGCCGATATGGGCGGGCAGAGCGCTTACGGCTTTAAGGCTCCCGAAAAGTTCTGCCTGTGCATAGGCAGCGAAGGATCGGGGTTGAGCGAGGCTGTGCGCGGCGCGGCGGACTATACGGTCAGCATACCCATGCGCCCGACGTGCGAAAGCCTCAACGCTGCGGTCTCGGCGGGCATCTTGATGTATCTTTTGAACGGCGCGGAAACCTTTCCGCGGTAATACAGGAGGAGGTATAAAATGTCAGGACATTCCAAATGGCACAACATACAGGCAAAGAAAGGCAAGACGGACGCGGCGCGCGGCGCAATGTTCACCAAGCTCGGCAGGGAGATAGCCGTTGCGGCAAAGGGCAACCCCAATCCCGACACCAACAGTAAACTCGCCGACGCAATAGCAAAAGCCAAGGCGGCAAACATGCCCAACGACACCATAAAACGTTCGATAGCCAAGGCTGCCGGCGAGCTGGGCGATAAGGAGTATAAGGAGCTCACCTACGAAGGCTACGGCGTGGGCGGTTCGGCGGTCATCATAACCACGCTCACCGACAACGTGAACAGGACCGCGGGCGATGTGCGCTCCACCATGTCGAAGTGCGGCGGACAGATGGGCAACACAGGCTGCGTGTCGTACATGTTCGACAAGAAGGGGTGCATAGTTGTGGAGCGCACGCCTTCGCTCGACGAAGACACGATGATGGAGTACTGCCTCGAAGCGGGTGCCGACGACTACGTTGCGCAGGACGATGCGTACGAGGTCTACTGTGCTCCCGAAAGTTTTTCGGCTGTGCGCGCGGCCCTCGAAGCAAAGGGGCTCAATTTCTTTGAAGCTGCGGTCAGGATGATACCGCAGAACTACATTACCCTCGACGAGGAAAAGCTGGCCACATTCACCAAGATGCTCGACAAACTCAACGAGCTCGACGATGTTCAGGATGTCTATCACAACGTGGAGCTGCCCGAAGAGGAAGACGAATAAGGCAGGACAGGGTCGCGCGGTGCGCGGCCTTTTCTTTTTTTGCTGCAATTTTTTGCGTGCCGCGCATAATACCGGTTCGTTTGCAGATGATAATAGTACAAGCGGCAACGCTTTGAAAATATAGTTCGTGTTTAAGGCGTTGCCGTAATGTGCAATACTCTGAATACGGACGGGGGAAGCGTTTTTCATGTTGAAGAACGCTTCCCTATGTATTTTTGCGGGTTTTTGCGTATAAAATATAGCATGCGGAAAATACATATGGCCTTGTGCGCGCTCGCCGTCGCTTCACTTGCCGCGGGAGGCTTTGCAGCGTTCAGCCGTAATGCCGTCGTTGCCGAGCCGTCCGCACCGGGCGTGATAACGGTGTGGCAAATAGACAGTTTCGAGGGCGGCAAGGGTTCGCGTGCGCAGTATCTGCGTTCGGTAGGCGACGAATTGCTTGAAAGCAGCGGCGTCTATACGGAAGTCGTGGCGCTCTCTTCTGCGGCCGCGCGCGAAAATATCGCGGCGGGCAATCTGCCTGACATTATTTCCTACGGAGCCGGGTTTTGCGGCGCCGAAGGGGTCACTGACGGCAATGCGCGCGCATGGTGCCGCGGAGGGTACTGTCTTATAACTACGGGGGAAAACTTCGAAGACGTTACTTATGAAAATACGGTGGTGAACGCGGGCAGGGATAACCTTGTCGGGGTCGCCGCGCTGTTTGCGGGGCTTGAACGTGCCGACGTTCTGCCCCCGACTTCTGCATACGTGGCGCTGCTGAGCGGCGACTACGAATACCTTTTGGGCACGCAGCGCGACGTGATACGGCTGCAGACGCGAGGCGTCGATTTTTCTGTCTGTCCGCTTACCGACTATAACGACCTGTACCAGTACATAACCGTCCTTGCCCGGGGGCAGAGGCGCGCGGCCTGCGAGCGTTTCGTCGAACTTCTTGACGAAAGGGACGATACCGACAGGATAGGCATGCTGCGCGACGGCCTCATGCTTTACTCCGACGAGATGCATGTTCTCGAGGGAGCCGTGGCGGCGTATACGCTTCCGCCGATGGCAGGCGGGGACTATATAGGGCAGGTAAAATCTGCGGTACGGTCTAAGGATATAAATCTGCTCAAAAGTTTGCTCAAACCATTGTAAAAATCCAAAAAAAATGTTATTATAGAGGAAAGAAATATGAGCGCCGACATTTTTGATGCCGTTCCTCACCGCAGGGATTTCAGCTTCGCCGAACACACTACATATGGCTGCGGCGGCTGTGCGGATATAGCTTATTTTCCGCGCAGCGCAGACGAGGCCTGCAAACTGTTTTCCGCGCTGAAGGCGGAGGGGATAAAATTCTGTATACTCGGCGCGGGGTCAGATGTGCTTGCCGCAGACGGACTGTATAGGGGCGCGGTCGTCTGCACTTATAATCTCAGGGCTATGGAGTACGATCCGATCGGGCTTACGCTAAGGACGGAATGCGGCGTTACGGTAGCCGAACTGCTTGCATATTGCAGGGCGCGCGGCCTTTCGGGCACGGAATTTCTTGCCGGGATCCCGGCTACCGTAGGCGGGCTTGCCTGTATGAACGGCGGAGCCGGCGGAAAATTTATGTCCGACTGCATAAAGTCCGTGCGTGTTTTTGATGGCGAACTGCACGATCTCACCAACGAAGAGTGTGAATTTGCCTATAAACACAGTACTATGCGCGACATAGACTGTATAATTTTATCGGTTTTGTTCGCTGTGGAACGGCAAACTCCCGCTGCAGTGGCTGCGAATATCGCCGCGCGGCTGAAGGGGCGTGCGGCCCTGCCGGCCGGCAGGAGCTGCGGTTGTGTGTTCGAAAATTATTGCGGCGTCAGCGCGGGAAAGATAATAGAGGGCGCCGGGCTGAAGGGAGCGCGCGTCGGCAAGGCGTACGTGAGCGCCGAGCATGCCGATTTTATAATCAACGGCGGCGACAGCTCTGCAGACGTGTATGCGCTCATACGGTTTGTCAAGGACGAAGTTTATAAAAAATTCGGCATAACTCTTAAAGAAGAGGTTTGTTATATCGGAGATTTCAATGATTCTAACGGGTGACTACCATACTCATACCCCGTACTCTCACGGGAAGAATACCGTCATGGAAAATGCGCTTGCGGCAAAAAAACTAGGGCTGAAGGCCGTGGGTATAACCGACCACGGCTTCAATCACATTCTTTTCGGGCTCAGAAGGCGAAAACTGGCGGCGCTCCGCGCGGAGTGCGACGATGCGGAGCGGGCCACCGGCGTAAACGTGCTGATGGGGATGGAGAGCAATCTTACGTCGGCGAACGGCGATACGGACATGAAGGCAGGGGATCTGCAGTATTTCGATATTTATCTGTGCGGACTGCACGAGCTGTTGTGGTACAGGACGCCCGGGGATTTCTTCAATCTCTCCGTCCGCAACTATTTTTCATATGTGCGCGGCAGGCGCACCTCGGACAGGTTGTTCGCGCTCACCACAAAGGCATATATCGAAGCGGTGAAAAAAAATCCTATAGATATCCTTACGCACATAAATTTCCGGTGCTGCTGCGACGTGGTTGAGGTTGCCAAGTGCTGCGCCGATTACGGAACGTATATCGAGATAAACACAAAAAAGCACCACATCACGCCGGAGGAGCTCAATGCCATGGCCGGTGCCGGCGCGCGGTTCGTGATAGATTCCGACGCGCACTCTGCCGACAGGGTGGGCGATACGGCGATAGCCGAGGAACTGCTCTCACGCGCAGAGATCCCCCCCGACAGGATAGACAATATCGACGGCAGGCAGCCGAAATTCCGCTTTGCCGAATACAAGAGGATGCATTTATAACCTTATATGGCTAATTTTACCGATGAGATAAGGACGGAGTTAATTAAAAATTTTTCGGGTGGCAGAGAAGTATGTCTTGCCGCCCTTTCGGCGTTTATGCGCACCGGCGGCAGCCTCATCCGCACCGGCGGCAGTTACGGCTTTGAACTTGCCACCGAGAGCGAGCTCACCGCCCACTTCTTCGCCGACATGCTCGAAAACGTATTTTCGACCGAGTTAAGCGATTTCAGTTCGCGCTCAGATCTTGCCAGCGGCAGGGACAAGCTCGTGTTTTCCTGCGTGAACGGCAACGGCACGGCGCTTTTGCGCGAAATGGGCGTGCTCGGCGAGGACAAGGACGGGCTGTACGTCGATTTTTCCGTCGGCAGTTTTATAGTTTCGGGCGAGGGCTGCGCCGAAGCGTTCGTAAAGGGAGCGTTTCTGGGCGGCGGCAGCTGCACCCTGCCCGACCCCGACGGGGCGAGCACCACGGGCTATCACTTCGAGGTGGTCTTCCGCAATAAGACCACGGCAGCCGACTTCTGCGATATCCTGTGCTCGTTCGACGTGCTCGCCAAACTTGTCAAACGCAAGGACAGCGCCGTGGTCTACCTCAAGAGCATAGACGCGATCTCGTCCGTTCTCTCGCTGATGGGTGCGGAAAGTGCGCTGGCGCGCCTTAAAAAGGTGGCGCGGGAACGGGACGATTCCAACAACGAAAACAGGGTGAACAACTGCTCGGTCTCCAACATCGACAAGACGGTGTCCGCCTCGGTGAAGCAGGTGCAGGCGATAGAGGTGATACGCTCCACTGTAGGATTGCAGAGCCTTGACGAGAACCTTTTTTCGGTGGCGGAGGGCAGGCTTGCCGATAAGAACGCTTCGATGCAGGAGCTTGCCGACAGACTTAAAATTTCCAAAAGTTGCCTCAATCACCGCATGCGCAAGATAGCCGAAATGGCCAGACAGCTTGCGCAGGACTGAAATCCGTCTGAAGTTAAGGATTAAAGACATGGCCGATATTTCGGGCGGCGGTTGCCGCTATAAGTATGACGGGCGGAAATTTTTCGGTAAATGGCTCGATGTGTTTGCGCCCGGCCTGACGCTCTGTCAATACGAACAATTTATAAAGGACGCATTCGTGTGGCATGTTTTCAGTTTCGGGCTTCTGCCGGAGAGGAGCTTCCTTACCGGCGACGAGGCGCGTGCCGCATATAACGCCGCCCGAAAGAGCGGTGCGGAGTACATTTTGCTGTGGTCGGACGAGAATGAGCCGCTGCCCCTTCCGGAGAAGTATTCAACCGCGGAGAAAATCGAGGAGCGGGAGGCCGCCGAGCTGTATATCGTCGGAAAAAATTTTGAATGGACTTACGTTGAAACGCACGAAACTTCCTGCGGGCTCGGCCCGTATTTCATGCGGGCGCCCGCGCGGGGCTGAAAGTCCGGCAATGCGCGCCGCCGCAGATATTCAATTTTTGCGGCACACTTTTTATGATTGAAAGAGGATGACAAATGACTGATTTCGTACATCTGCACCTGCATACCGAATATTCCCTTCTGGACGGCGCGTGCAAGATCGACAACCTTATAGATTACTGCAAGGAAAACGGCATAGACACCGTGTGCATGACCGACCACGGCAACATGTACGGCACGCTGCACTTTGCCGAAAAGGCGGCTGCGGCCGGTCTGAAATATATAATCGGCTGCGAGTTCTACGTCACTAAGGACATGCACGACAAAACTTCGAACATCTCCGAGCATCTCATTCTGCTCGCCAGGAACAAAGCGGGCTACAAGAACCTTGTGCAGCTCGATTCAATGGCGTTCGTCGACGGATTTTACTATAAGCCGAAGATAGACTATAAGGTGCTCAAAGAACATTCCGAAGGCGTGATCTGCCTTTCGGCATGCGTTGCGGGCGGCATACCCAGAAGGCTGCTCTCGGGCGATTACGAGGGCGCAAAGGAGCTTGCGCTCTATCTTAAAGGCGTGTTCGGCGAAGATTTTTACATAGAGATACAGAACCACGGACTGGACGAAGAGAAGCGCGTGCTGCCCCTGCTCGTGCGTCTCGCCGACGATATAGGGGTGGAGCTTGTGGCCACAAACGACGTGCATTACCTCAACAGAGAGGATTCCGAAATGCAGGACGTGCTGATGTGCATACAGATGAAGAAGACGCTCGACGACCCCAAGCGCATGAAGTTCGAAACGCAGGAGTTCTACTTCAAGAGCGGCGACGAGATGGCAGACCTCTTCCCCAACCTGCCGCGCGCGATATCCAACACACGCGCCATTGCCGACAAGGTCACCGAGCCCGCCTTCAACCTCGATAAAAAGGGCTATCCCATAAGGGACACCTCTCTCATCCCCGGCTATACCCCGCCCGACGGCAGCACTCCCGAACAGTACCTTCGCAAACTTACCGACGAGGGGCTTTTGCGCAGGTACGGCACCGTTACGCAGCGCGAGCGCGAGCGTGCCGACTACGAACTGGGCGTTATATGCAGCATGGGCTATGCGGAGTACTACCTGATAGTGTGGGACTTCATAAACTGGTCGCGCGAGCAGGGCATACCCGTTGGCCCGGGCAGGGGCTCGGGCGTGAGCTCCATCGTTGCGTATTCCATAGGCATAACCGACGTCGAGCCGCTGCAGTACGACCTGCTGTTCGAGCGTTTCCTGAACCCTGACCGCGTGTCCATGCCGGACTTCGACATCGACTTCTGCACCGACAGGCGCGAGGAGACGATAGAATACGTCCGCAACAAGTATCACCCCGAAAACGTCTGCCAGATAGTCACTTTCGGCACGATGGCTGCCAAGAACTCCATAAAGGACGTCGGCCGCGTGATGCGCGTGCCCTATTCCGAGACGGACAGGCTGACGAAGATAATGGACGGCAAGACCTCCATAAGCGACCTTCTTGGGCTGAATATAGAAAAGACGCGCAAAAAGATGGAAGCGGAGGCCGACGAGGACAAACGCAAGTCGATAGAGGACAAGCTCAACGAGCTGAAACTTGCGCGCAACTCGGAGTTCTGCGAGCTGTACGAAAACGACGCCACTCTTCATTCGGTCATCGACATGGCGCGCAAGATAGAGGGCATGCCCAGACAGACGGGCATGCACGCCGCGGGCGTCGTTATCTGCCGAAAGAAGATTGCCGACAATGTACCGCTTTCGCGCAACGGCGAATTTATCACTACGCAGTTCGTCGCCAAGGAGATCGAGGCGCTCGGCATGCTCAAAATGGACTTTCTGGCCCTCGTCACGCTCACCGATATAAAGAAGTGCATCGACTATATCAAAGAGGACTACGGCATCGACATAGACTTCAACAAGATAGGTTATACCGACGCAGGCGCCTACGAACTCATCTCCGAGGGCGACACCGACGGCGTGTTCCAGCTGGAAGCGGGCGGTATGAAAAAGTTCATGCGCCAGCTCAAGCCCGACACGCTGGAAGATCTTATCGCGGGCGTCTCGCTCTACCGCCCCGGCCCCATGAAGTTCATAGATTCATTCTGCAACCGCAAGCACGGGCTGGAGGAGATCTCGTACGACTGCCCGCAGGAGGAGAAGATACTCAAAGTCACCTACGGCATACCCGTCTATCAGGAACAGGTCATGCAGATATTCCAGTATCTTGCGGGCTTTTCACTGGGCGAGGCCGATCTCGTGCGCCGCGCCATGGGCAAAAAGGACAAAAAGACGCTGCTGGCGCAAAAGGATAAGTTCATAAACGGCGGCACGAGCGACGTAAACGGTTCGCACATAGACGGCTGCATAAAGAACGGTATCTCTGCCGAAGTCGCGGCCAAGATATTTGCCGACATGGAGGGATTCGCCTCCTATGCATTCAACAAATCACATGCCGCCGCTTATGCCACGCTTGCATACCAGACGGCATGGCTGAAGAAATATTACATCAAGGAATTTATCTGCGGACTGCTGAACAACCGCCTCAACAAGATAGACGAGATAACCAAATACGTGCTCTATCTTAAAGATAAGGGGCTTAAAGTTTTTCCGCCCGACATAAATCGCAGCAAGACTGTGTTCTCTGTCGAAAACGACGGCGTGCGTTTCGGCCTCTCCGCCATGAGGGGCACCGGGCAGGACGCCATCGACCTCGTGATAAACGAGCGCAACGAACACGGCTTGTTTGCCGACTTCCCCGACTTTATCCAGCGCTGCGCGATGATGCTCAACAAGCGCATGATCGAGGGCCTCATCTACGCGGGCGCATTCGATTCCATGGGCGTGAAGCGCGCCCAGCTGATACTAGTATACGACGGGCTTTACCAGCGGGCGTCCGGCATGGCGAAACAGAAGAGCAGCGCCCAGATCAGCCTGTTCGGCGACATAATCGAAGAGGAGAAACTCACAGTTGTCTATCCCGATGTGCCCGAGTACGACCTCAACGAAAAGCTCGCCAAGGAAAAGGAGGTGTTGGGCGTGTATGTCAGCGGTCACCCCTTCGAAAAGTACGCGGGCAGCTTTGCCGACTGCAACTTCAACACGGGCATGCTCGACGACTACACCGAGGACGACGACGGCGAGCGGGTCTACAACGAACTGAAAGACGGAATGCAGGTCACCATGGGCGGCATAATAACTTCCTTCAAGAAGACGGTGACGAAGCGCACAGGCGCACACATGGCGTTTATCGAGCTGGAGGACGTTTACGGCGGCGTGGAGTGCGTCGCTTTCCCCGCCATCTATGAGCGCTGCCGCGGGTTGATAGCAACCGACAAGATCGTGCGCGTGGCGGGCAAGCTCGATCTGACGTCCGGCAAGGAACCGTCTGTTATCCTGGACAGGATCACCGCTTTCGAAGAGCCTGCCTCTGCAGGGGCGGAGGTTGGTCAGTCTGCGCCCGGAAAGCGCGCCGTGCTGTGGCTGAACGCTTCGCGGCTATCCGAAGGGGATTTCGACGAGCTGCTCTCGATGCTCGGAAATTACGACGGGGAAACGTGTTGCAACATCAAGCGCGGCGAAAAGAGGTTCAGACTGGACGGAGGAGTGAATTATTGCAGGGGACTGCTGGCCGAACTGAGCATGTTCCTTTCGGAAGAAGATATCGTGTATCTGGGTTGACGAATGGTCTCTGTGTGAGTTAAAGCTGCTTGCAGTCGGCGGGCGCCCGCATATTTTTGCCGCGGTTTCCGCGCCCGCCGTGCATTTTTATATTTTATTTATAAAAATCTATTGAAATTTTCGTAATAGTTTGCTATAATGTATAACTGAAATGATGGATAGTGCGGCGTGCCGTAAATTTGGTCAGGGGGTTGCGGGCAAAATCCCGCAGGCGCGCACGGTTTACAAATTATTGTAAAACTTGTTTATTCAAGCGGAGGTTTTTATGAAGAGAATAGGCTTGCTCACAAGCGGCGGCGACGCCCCCGGCATGAACGCCTGCATAAGGGCGGTAGTGCGCAGCGCGCTATACTTCGGCATAGAGGTCTACGGCATTGAGCGCGGCTACCAGGGTCTCATCGACGACGAGATGATCTCCATGGATATGCGCTCCGTATCCGACATAGTTCAGCGCGGCGGCACAAAACTGCGTACGGCAAGGTGCCTTGAAATGCTCACAAAGGAGGGGCAGAAGAAGGCTGTACGCACGCTTGAGGCGCGCGGCATAGAGGGCCTTGTCGTGATAGGCGGCGACGGCTCGTTCAGGGGCGCGAAGTGCCTGTCCGAAGATTACGGCATACCCACCATCGGCATACCCGGCACTATAGATAACGACCTTGAATACACCGATTATACTCTCGGTTTCGATACTGCGGTAAATACCTGCATCGACATAATAAATAAACTGCGCGACACCATGACCTCGCACGAGCGTATCTCGGTAGTTGAGGTAATGGGCAGGCGTTGCGGCGACATAGCGCTGTATGCCGGCATTGCCAGCGGCGCCGAAATAATTGTCGTTCCCGAAGTCGTCTTCGACCTCGACGATATTGTGATGCGCATAAACAGGTCGCGCGCAAACGGCAAGCACTCCAATATCGTCGTTGTGGCAGAGGGTGTCTGCTCGGCAGAGGAGTTTGCAAAGCAGCTCCAGTCCATAACAACGTATTCCGTGCGTCCCACCACGATCGGCCACGTTCAGCGCGGCGGTTCGCCTTCCATGGCAGACCGCATGCTTGCGGCGCAGTTCGGAAACAAGGCCGTGCGCCTTCTTAACAACGGCGTCGGCAACAGGGTAGTGGGCATACATAAGAACGAGATTATAGATATGGATATCATCGAAGCGGTAAACATGAAGAAGAAGTTCAACTATGAACTCTATGAAACGCTGCAGATGATCTCCATGTAACAGGCCTTGCGGCTTAGCGGTGCCTGCGCACCGGATTATCAGAAATGATCCTTGCAATCTGTTTAAGCCCCTGCATAGACGTCAATATGGAAGTTGAAAGTTTAAGCGTGGGCAAACCCAACAAAATACTCAACAAACGTATATATTTTACCGGCAAGGCCATAAACGCCGCGCGCGGCCTGAAAAGGTTGGGCGTGCAGGTGCAGGCCACCGGTTTTATGTATGAGGGCAACGGCAGGCTGTTCGAACAGGAATTGCATTACGAGGGCGTGCCGTACAGGTTTGTATGGTGCCCCGGCCGCGTGCGCGAAAATTATAAGTTTGTCGACCACAAGTCGATGCTCACCGAAGTGGACGATATAAGCCCGGAAGTGAGCGGGGAAAAGAAGGCTGAACTCATCGGGCTGGTGCGTACTCTTTCGTCCCGCTGCGAGGCGGTCATCCTTTCCGGCGGGCTCGCAAGGGGCATGGAGCCGTCGTATTACTCCGATGTGTTCTCGGTCGTGCCTTCGGGCGTAAAAAAGATAGTCGATACCGAGGGGGAGCGGCTGTTCAGTGCGCTCGGATGCGGTGTAGAGCTGGTCAAGCCCAACCTTCACGAATTGGAGAGTACCCTCAAAATGACCGTCAGGAGCAAGGAGGATGCGCTTGCCGGTTGCAGGCAGCTTCTCGACCGCGGAGCAAGGTATGTGTTGCTTTCTCTCGGCAAGGAGGGGGCAATACTCACCGACGGTAGCAAGAATCTCTACTGCAAGAGCATAAACGTTGCCATGAACTCCACCGTGGGTGCGGGCGACGCAATGGTTGCCGCGGCGGTCGCGGCGCTTGCGAGGGGCGATTCGATGGAGGAGATACTCCGCTGCGGCGTTGCCGGCGGTACGGCGGCGGTGACCACGCCCGACAATATCACGTTCAGGCGCGAGAAGTATGAAGAGATCCTCGACGGGCTTGAAGTGCATGAGATATGACATCTGTTGTTACATATAACGGGAGGTTTGATGTTTATGTGGGATGAAAACAGGCCTATGAAGCTTATCGGTGCGCTCAGGTACGATTCGGTTGCCATGCAGCATATCATCGATACGGATAAATATATCGAGGGCGATAAGCTCGGGACCGATCTTTGCGGCAGCTATGCACCCTTCTGCCGCGTATGCAATAAGGCCGACTCCACGCCCTGCGCAACGGCATACGAAGTCAGCGAACGCATGGATTTTGTGTGCCCGCTCATCCGTTCGACCGGTCTGAACGACGCCGAAGTCATTCAGAAGGTCATCGACATGGACAAGCTCGTCGGCAGCGAAAAGCTCGGCGTCGACCTCTGCGGCAGGTATGCACCCTTTTGCAAAGTATGCGACAAGCAGCAGCATTCTCCCTGCGGAAATGCCTACCTCAGGTATATGGCGGTGCAGGAGTTTTCCACTAAGGCCCTCACCGAACAGTCGGGCGGCCAGCTCGTGGTAAACGCTCCGCGCTGGGACGACGCGCTCACTCAGGCTCTTGAAGAGGTCGAAGCGCAGCCTTCCGAAGAGGTCGCGGAACAGCCCGTTCAGCCCGAACAGGTTGCCGTACCGGAACAAAGGCCTGCCCGCGGTTTCAGGATAGGCATAGCAAGGCGCCACAGAAGTGCCTGAATGCGCTATAAAATAATTTCACGCATCACCGTATTTGCCGCCGGGTAAATACAGCAGCGTTGGCTTCCGCATCGTTAGGCCTTTTGAAGATGCGGGGTATGCCGGCGCTTTTTTTATGCAAACATAAAGTTCTGCCGAAAAGGAAAAGTTTTTATGAAAGCTGACTCTGCAAATAAACAACTCGTCTCACGCTTTTTCAGGTATGTAAGTTTCAGCGTAGCGGCAATGGCGGCGATGTCGTGTTACATCCTTGCCGATACGTTCTTCGTTTCTCTCGGGCTGGGCACAGACGGGCTGGCTGCGTTGAACTTTGCGCTGCCCGTGTATTACTTCATGCACGGCGCGAGCCTCATGGCCGGCATGGGCGGTTCTACGGCTTACTCTGTGGCGTCCGCGCGCGGAGATACCCGCGCTGCCAATTCGGCGTTCACTCACTCTATGATCATAGGTGCAGCGATAGTTGTCGTCCTTTTGCCCGTAGGCATATTCCTTTCCCCGTGGATTGCGGGACTGCTCGGCGCCTCCGGAGATACGCTGCCGATGACGGAAATTTATATAAAGGTGCTGTTGCTGTTTTCACCGGCGTTCGTATTCAACAATATCATCGCCTGTTTCGTGCGCAACGACGGTGCGCCCCGGTTGGCAATGCTTTCGATGATAGCCGGCAGCTTTGCCAACATAGTGCTCGATTACGTCTTTATATTTCCGTGCGGCATGGGCATGTTCGGCGCGGTGTTTGCCACGGGACTTGCGCCCGTGATCGGGCTGGCGGTGAACAGCTTTCATTTCATCCGCCGCAAAAATAATTTCCGTCCGGTAAAGATCAGGCCGCAATTCAGGCAGATCGGCCGCTTGTGTGCGCTCGGCGCGCCGTCGCTCGTGGAGCAGTTTTCTTCGGCTGCGGTCATACTCGCATTCAACTTCATCATCCTCGGTACGGACGGCGAGTCGGGCGTGGCGGCATACGGCATAGTCGCAAATATTTCGCTCGTGGTGGTGGCTGTGTTCACAGGCGTGGCACAGGGCGTGCAGCCGCTCGTCAGCAGGGCGCACGGTGAAAACGACGGGCAGGCAGGAAAAAGACTGCTTGCGTATTCGGTGATCTTCGCGCTCGCGTTCTCGGTTGTCGTATATATAGTTATCTTTGCGTTTGCTTTTCCGATAGCCGACATATTCAACAGCGGGAACGACCCCGCTCTGACGTCTACCGCGGCAAACGGCATGCGCATATATTTCACCGCCATACCGTTTCTCGGCTTCAACGTGATCGCGTGCACATATCTTACCGCATCCGAACGTCCTGTTCCCGCACAGGTGATCTCGCTGCTGCGCGGGCTGATCGTAATAATTCCCGCGGCGCTGCTCCTTTCGCATTTCCTGGGGATAACCGGGGCGTGGCTTTCCTATCCCGTTACCGAGCTGCTGGTAGCCGTTGTTTCGGCGTGCGTCCTGTTTGTCCGCAGAAAATAAGGCCGTACAGCACAAACTTTTTTCAAAATCTTCATAAAACCGTAATGCGCCGTCAATATTGCCGTTGTATATTTTTGCCATAAAATTGTTCTGGAGGACAATATCATGAAAACTTCGGCAAAAGTGGCTACGGCGTGCCTGTGCGTGGCATTGGTTGCTGCCATTCCTGCATTTGCAGCATGTTCGTCTCAGCAGACATACGTGACTTCGATAGCCAAGACGGGCACCGACGGCACAACGGATACCTATACCGTGTATTATTCCGACGGCAGTTCGAGCACATTTTCGGTAAATAACGAGGCCGACAGCCTTACGGCAAGTGATCTTTATGAAGAATATAAGGCGCAGACGGGCGAGGATATCACGTTTGCCGAATTTCTGGAAAAATATCTCACGGTAAATGCAGACAGCACGGCGCTCGCCACCAACGAATGTCTGCTCTCCACCATGAAGATCTACGCTCAGTTTGTCGAAACACGCATGGGCATGATGTACGGCAGGCCCTATTATGTCAGCGACTATAATATCTATTCCGGTGCGGCGGTCATATACGACATGGATGAGAGCGAGGGAGGATATACCTATATCGTTACGAACTATCACGTCATATACGACTCCGATGCGGATGTTTCGCTGAACGGCGGCAATCTTCCCGCCTCTGTACACGGTTATCTTTACGGCAGCGAGGGAACGTTCAGCGATACCGGTACGGACGACGAGTACGGTTATACGTTGTATGACTACGGCGATTATGCTATAGACCTTGAATATGTGGGCGGGTCTGTAGATAACGATATCGCCGTGCTGCGCGCAAAGACGGAAGATATAAAAAAGATAAACCCCGACGCAAAGGAAGTTACGATAGGCGACGGGTATCATGTAGGCGAAACGGCATTTACGGTCGGAAATCCCGATGATTACGGAATGAGCGTAACGCGCGGCATCATAAGTACCGTCGACGAGCAGATCGCGCTCAACATTGACGGCACGAAGCGGTACTATCGTTCAATGAGAATAGATACGGCTATATACAGCGGCAATTCTGGCGGCGGTTTGTTTAATTCTTCGGGCGAACTTATCGGTATCGCCAACGCGGGCGCGGGCAAAGAGCAGAACATCAACTACGCCGTGCCGCTCGAGATAGTTACGGGCGTGGCAAACAATATCATCTACTATGCCAATGACAACGACGAAAGCACTACAGACGGATACGACGTCAACTTCGGCATGACCTATTCGGCCACAGGTTCCCACTATGTGCTCGATGTCTCAAGCGGGTACGGTTCCGTGGTTGAAGATATAAATGTTGCCACAGTGGACGGCAATTCTATCGCCAACGCCATCGGCGTGCAGCAGGGCGACGTGCTCACCGCGATCGTGATAAACGGCAACGAGACAGCGCTTGAACGCACGTACGACATCGACGACGCGTCGCTTACGCTCCGCCCGGGCGATGTAGTCAATTTCAAGGTCAGCAGAGACGGGGAGGAGGTAACTCTCAACGGCTACACCCTAGCCTCGACGGACTTCGATTCCATAGACGACTGAAAAATTCAAGTAAGATCAAGGCGGGCGCCGAAATTGCGCCCGCCTTTGAAACTTATTCAGATAAAACTGTTCAATTCACAGCTATTGTCTGCAAAGCTTCGCCCTTTGCATTGGTGAATGCTGCGGTTACCTTACCTCCCGAACACTCTATAGCCGTGCCGCTGAATTCGCCGGCACTTACGCCTTCGCCCTTTTCAAGCCTGTTGCTGCGGTGCGAGCCGCGTATAACGGGATAATCAGTGCGCGTCGCCGCACCCGCTTCCGTATAGTCGAGCACATGCGAATGTCCGCTTATGCACAGGTCGAACTTCCCGTCCGTGGCGGCGACAAGTTGTTCCGTCCAGTCGGGGAAGCGTTCATAGTCTGCAAGGGCAAATGCCATGTGCGCAATTAAGAAGCGGTATTCGTAGTCTTCGCCGAAATAATCAAGGGAGTTCAGCCATTCAGTCTGTTCCCTGCGCTGAAGCTCGAAATTGGCGGCGGGCCTTATAAGGAAGTTGCCGTCGCTCATGTCATTATTTGTGTCGAGCACGAGAAAGAATGCATTGCCGAGCTTTACGGTGTAATACAACCGGCCGTCGCTGCTGCCCACATATTCGGGCAGTTCGTCGGCGTATTTGCCGTTGCACTCATGGTTGCCGCGCGTGTAAATTACGGGCCGTTCGCCGCCGGTTATGTTGTTTGCAAGTTTATAGATGAGCGAGATCTGCCACAGCGAGGAGACGTCGTTGATTATGTCGCCGTTGAGGATAAGCAGGTCAAGTTTGTCGCCGAAATAGCTGCCCGCCGCCGTCGCGCCGCGCAGGCATTCGTGGTTGTCGCTTATGTTGTATATCTGCAACCCGTCGCTTGCGTCCGCAGGGCGGAAAGCGTGCCGAACGCTGTGCTGTTTTCCGCGTATGGCAAGATATGCCGCTTCGGAATATACGGGCGTGGAATTTATGGTGTAGCCGCCCGCAACGTCGAGTTCGCTCATGGGCACGCTCACCTTGTGCAGGGTGGACACCCTGTTCTGTCCGTTCGATTCATCGTAGTAAGTCGTGCCGTTCACGGTAACGCTGCCCGTGGACTTAACCGAAGTTGACCACGCTATCTGGTATTCGTCTTCGACGGCAAACACCGTGCCGTCGGAGGTAAAACGGAATACCGCAAGCCTGAGTATGCCGAATACGCACACACAGAAGATTGCGACGCTCAGCACCGATACCGAAATTATTCTGCCGCGTTTTCCGAATTTAGGATATGCGAGTAAGAGGAAGAGGAACAGCCCCGTTATGCCGAGTACCGCAAATACGGACATCCCAGTTATCAGCAGGAAGGTCAGTTTGGAAAGCACGTACGCAGCAAATAAAAAATAGCCCAGCGCCATGGCGAGCGCGGCGCATATCATTCCGACGGAGAGCCCGTCTCTGTGAAAGATAGTGATGTTCAGTATGGAAAATGTCAGCGGCAGCACCGATACGAGCGAAAGCAGCACGGGAAGCGCCGGAGAAGTTATGAACATGTTTTCGAATATAAGCGCACCCAAGCCGAAGTATTCGAGGAGATACAGCGAAGACAGCACTGCGGAGCTTATATAAAGTTTCTTTTGTCTTGTCATAGGTAGCCCAATGATATGTAATAACACCTGGAATTTTAACACAAAACTGACCGCTCTGTCAAGATGACAGTGTTAGTATGTGCCGTTAAGGGGCATATTCAGCCGCATAAAACAGCCGCACAAAAAAATGCGGAATTTTAGGTGATACGGGCATATTTTTGATTGACAATGCTTGTCGTTTAACATATAATATCAAAGTAATCGCTCGCGGGCGGCGTGCGGTTGCAGATTCAATCGCTGCTATGGCTCAGCAGGTAGAGCACGTCCTTGGTAAGGAATATCGGGGCGAAAAGCGGGGTGAGCCGAAACCCCTCAAAATTCGGCAAAAACTTCATTTGCTGATATGGCTCAGTAGGTAGAGCACGTCCTTGGTAAG
>DVIK01000050.1 GCA_018711385.1 Candidatus Coproplasma avistercoris | reverse complement strand
CTGCAAAATTGCAGGCGCGCGGCCCTTTATATCGTATTCGGAACAAAAATACAATCCGAGCGCATATGGACAGATGCGGCGGTATGCAAATATAAAACCGGTCAGACGCGCCTTTTAACGTAGCGAGCGCGGCAGTCGTCTATGCAGAAGCAGCCCAGAACGCCGCTGAGATATACGCCCGTGTCGAGGTGGATCTTATAGTAGTCGTCTATACTCCCGCCCGAACGGCCGAGCCGTCTGTAAGCCAGGATCTCGTCCCTGTCGCTGACATAACGCACGGGAGTATGCCCGAAACAAACGCATTTTGAATTCAACGGGACGACTTGCGGACGCATGAACGACCTGTCCTCCAGCAGCATGCCCGGCATGACCGACTGCGGCGCCACCGTGCGCATATCTTCGTCCAGCGGCAACCCCGCGTGCACGCAGACGAACTGCTCCTCCTCGATGTACAGCGGCAGCGCCTCCAGCTTATCCATCGTGTCCCAGTCGAGCGGACTGCCGTCGTACGGAGCAAACCACGAACGAAGACTTTCGAGCACCTCGTCGAAGTTCTTCGGCGAACGGCGCATCATCGACCAGTAGTACGTCAGAAAAGCGTATTCGTGATTGCCCAAAACGCACCGCACGCCGTCCGAATTCATGAGCAGCTTCAAAAGCCGCGCGCTCTGTTCGCCCTTGTCTATAATGTCCCCGCAGACGTAGAGCGTATCTCCCGCGGAAAATTTTATTTTATCCATCAGCCGCATGAACAGGTCGTATTCGCCGTGAATGTCGGATATCGCGTAGCGCATCGGGCCACCTCGCCTGAAATACCTTGCCCGCATTAAATGCGTAAGTCTGAAAACGGGCGCATATATGCCGCAAATAACAGCGGCGGGGCCGCAGCCCCGCCGCTTATTTTATTTGTTGGAAGAGTCGTCGGCCGCACCCGGAGCCACACTGTTGAAACCGGGGTTTATTACGGGAGACATATTCTTGTACTCCTTTACGCCCGTGCCTGCGGGTATGAGCTTGCCTATGATCACGTTTTCCTTGAGGCCCATCAGAGGATCGACCTTGTTCTTGATGGCGGCATCGGTGAGCACGCGCGCCGTCTCCTGGAAGGAGGCCGCCGAAAGGAAGGAATCGGTGGAGAGCGCCGCCTTGGTTATGCCGAGCAGCACCCTCTTCTGAAGGGCGGGCGTGCCGCCGTTTTCTATTGCCTGCTGGTTGGCCTCTTCGACGGTGAACATATCCACTGTTTCGCCGGGAAGGAGGTCGGTGGAGCCCGCGCTCTCTATCCTTACCTTCCTGAGCATCTGGCGCACGATTATTTCAACGTGCTTGTCGTTGATGTCAACGCCCTGCGAACGGTATACGGACTGCACCTGTTCGAGGATATAGTCCTGAACGCCCTTTACGCCTGATATGCGGAGGATATCCTGGGGATATACCGAACCTGCGTTGAGCACGGTGCCCGGTTCCACCCTGTCGCCGTCCTTGACTTTGAGTTCGGCGTTGAAGGGGAGCGTGTATTCCTTTTTGAGCTCGTTCGTGTCGGGATCGCGCACGAAGATGTGCTTTAAGTTATCGCTGTCGTCGATGGACACGACGCCCGAAACTTCGCACAGAGTGGAGCAGCCCTTGGGCTTGCGCGCCTCGAAGAGTTCTTCGACACGGGGAAGACCCTGGGTGATGTCGCCCGTGGCGGCTATGCCGCCCGTATGGAAGGTACGCATGGTGAGCTGCGTGCCCGGTTCGCCTATCGACTGCGCCGCGATCACGCCTACAGCCTCGCCCACCTTTACGGGGGTGTTGGTGGCCATATTCTTGCCGTAGCACTTTGCGCAGACGCCGTAGCGCGAGTTGCAGCTGAATACCGAGCGGATGGACACCTGCTTGATGCCCGCGTCAACTATCTTTTGCGCGAGCTCGTCGGTGACGAACTCGTTCTGGCCGACGATGAGGTTGCCGTCCCTGTCCCTTACGTCCTCGGCGACGAACCTGCCCTGCACTCTGTCCGCAAGGCCTTCGATTATCTCGCCGTTGGGGCCGACTATCTCCTTTACGACCATGCCGCGGGGCTTTTTGGAGCCTGCCATGCAGTCCTCTTCCCGAACGATGACGTCCTGAGATACGTCCACGAGGCGGCGGGTGAGGTAGCCCGAGTCCGCCGTCTTGAGCGCCGTATCGGCAAGGCCTTTGCGGCCGCCGTGCGAGGAAATGAAGTATTCCAGAACGGAGAGGCCCTGACGGAAGCAGCTCTTAACGGGAACTTCTATCTTCTTGCCCTGCGGGTTTACCATCAGGCCGCGCATGCCGGAGAGCTGCTTCATCTGGTCGATGGAGCCGCGCGCGCCCGAGTTTGCCATCATCCATATGGGATTGAACTTGTCGAGCGACTTTTTGAGCGCCTCGGTAACGGCGTCGGTGGCGTCGTCCCATGCCTTTATGACGGCGTTGTAACGCTCCTCTTCGCGCAGGAGGCCGCGCTGGTATTTGCGCTCTATCTGGAACACCTTCTGCTCGGTATCGGAGACTATCTGCTGTTTTTCGTCGGGGATGTGCATGTCGAACACCGACGTGGTGATGGCGCCGACGGTGGAGTACTTGTAACCGAGCGTCTTGATCTTGTCGAGCACGTCGGCGGCCTTGGGCGCGCCGCCCGTCTTGAAGCAGCGCTCTACTATCTTTGCAAGCTGCTTCTTGCCCACGGCTACGTTGCTGCCGAGGAACTCGTAGGAGATCTCGTATTTGAGGTAATCTTCTTTGCTGTTTCTTGTCACGAAGCCGAGGTCCTGGGGCATCTCGTTGTTGAAGATTATCCTGCCGACTGTGGTCTTTACCGTGCCGGTCACGGTCTCGCCGTTGAAGGGCGACTTTTCGTCGGCTATCTTTACAGTCCTGCGGACGTAGATCTCGTCCTGCATGTGTATATATTTGGTCTGATAGGCCATGAGCGCCTCGTCCTCGGAGATGTATGCGCCGGGAACATATTTTTCGGCGCCCTCTTCGCCCTCAGCACACCCGACATACCTGTCGCCCGTCCAGCGGTAGAACCTGCCCTCTTCGCGCCTGATTATGGTGAGGTAATATGCACCCATTACCATGTCCTGCGAGGGCTGCATTACGGGCTTGCCGTCGGACAGCTTGAGGATGTTGTTGGAGGAGAGCATGAGGAACCTCGCCTCTGCCTGCGCCTCTATGGAGAGGGGAACGTGAACGGCCATCTGGTCACCGTCGAAGTCGGCGTTGAACGCCGTGCAGACGAGGGGATGGATCTTTATGGCGCGGCCTTCGATGAGCACCGGCTCGAATGCCTGAATGGACAGCCTGTGCAGCGTGGGCGCGCGGTTCAGAAGCACGGGATGCTCCTTTATTACGTCTTCGAGCACATCCCATACGAAGGGCTTTGCCTTTTCGACGGTGCGCTTTGCGCTCTTTATGTTGTGGCACTGGCCGCTCTCGACGAGCCTCTTCATCACGAAGGGCTTGAACAGTTCTATCGCCATCTCCTTGGGCAGGCCGCACTGGTAGAGCTTGAGCTCGGGTCCGACGACGATTACCGAACGGCCGGAGTAGTCCACGCGCTTGCCCAGAAGGTTCTGGCGGAAGCGGCCCTGCTTGCCGCGGAGCATGCCCGAAAGCGATTTGAGTTCCCTGTTGGAGGGGCCGGAGAGGGGCTTGCCGCGCCTGCCGTTATCTATGAGGGCGTCCACCGCCTCCTGCAGCATGCGCTTTTCGTTCTTGACTATCATTTCGGGGGCGCCCAGTTCCATCATCCTCTTGAGCCTGTTGTTGCGGTTTATTACCCTGCGGTACAGGTCGTTGAGGTCGGAGGAGGCGAACCTGCCGCCGTCGAGCTGCACCATCGGGCGCAGTTCGGGCGGGAGCACGGGCAGCACGGTGAGGATCATCCACTCGGGGCGCTGGCCGCTTTTGCGGAAGGCTTCGAGCACTTCGCTGCGCTTTACCGCCTTTACCCTCTTCTGCCCTGCCTGATTATTTTCGATTATCTGCCTGCACTCGGCGCATTCCTTTTCGAGATCCACCGCCATCAGAAGTTCGCGGATGGCCTCTGCGCCCATGCCGACTTTGAGGCGGGTGACGGAGCTGTCGCCGTACTTATCCTCTATTTCGAGCAGTTCCTTGTCGTTGATGACCTGCTTGTATTCCAGCTCGGGAACGGTGCCCGGGTCGAGCACGACGTACGCCGCGAAATAGATGACCTGCTCGAGGTTCTTGGGGCTCATGTCGAGCACAAGACCTATGCGCGAGGGCACGCCGCGGAAGTACCAGATGTGCGATACGGGCGCAGCGAGTTCGATGTGGCCCATGCGCTCCCTTCTTACCTTGGAGCGGGTGACCTCCACGCCGCACTTTTCGCACACGACGCCCTTGTAGCGTATGCGCTTGTACTTGCCGCAGTGGCACTCCCAATCCTTCATCGGGCCGAAGATCCTCTCGCAGAAGAGGCCGTCGCGTTCGGGCTTCTGTGTCCTGTAATTTATCGTCTCGGGCTTGGTTACCTCGCCTCTGGAAAGTTCCCTTATTTTTTCGGGGGAAGCAACGCCTATTTTAATAGAGCAAAAATCGTTTAATTCAAACATAGTGTACCTGCTACCTCCCTTTTATTCGTCCTTGCCGTCGTCATCTTCGCTTTCGTCGAAGAGCTTGAACTTGTCGCCGAAGTCGTCGTCATCGTCTTCGTCCTCTTCGCCCGGGAACATGTCCTTGTCGGCAAAGTCATCCTCATCGTCGTCCGATTCGAAGATGGAACCGAGTTCGATCTCCTCGTCCTCATCGTCGTCGCCGCCGGAGATGTCGTACTCCTCGACGGGAGTCTGCCTGTCGCGCTCCTCCGCGTCGCGCGCGGCTGCCGAGGGTATGGCCTCGTCGTCCTCGTCCAATTCGTGGATTATCAGCTCGTCGTTGTTTTCGGTGAGCACCTTTACGTCGAGCGCGAGCGACTGCAGTTCTTTGAGCAGCACCTTGAACGCCTCGGGAATGCCGGGTTCGGAGATGTTGTTGCCCTTTACGATGGATTCGTAGGTCTTTACGCGGCCGACGATGTCGTCCGACTTTACGGTGAGTATCTCCTGCAGGATGTGCGCGGCGCCGTAAGCCTCGAGCGCCCACACCTCCATTTCGCCGAAGCGCTGGCCGCCGAACTG
>DVIK01000049.1 GCA_018711385.1 Candidatus Coproplasma avistercoris | reverse complement strand
ATGACGACGGGTTCGCCGCCCTCCATTACCGCCACGCACGAGTTGGTCGTGCCGAGGTCTATACCAATAACTTTTCCCATAATCATTATCTCCTTACTTAATATTTCACAAATTTTTCGTGCCGGTGACGCACGAAAAACAGGGTCTTTCTGCGGCGGGAAACCCGCCTTGAAACATTATTTGTTTTTAAGCGCCGCTTTACGCGGCGCGCTGATGCCTAGATACGCGGTGCGTTAAGTTCGCAGAAACGGGCAAGACGCGGAGCGCGGGGAAAACCTGAGGGAGTTTACTTTTGCGTAAATGACCGAAGGTTGCCGCAGCGCGACAAAGTATTGCGACGTTTATGCGGGCTTAACCCGTTACCGAGACCTGCGCAAACCTTATTATCTTCCCGTTCTGCCTGTACCCCTTTTTGAGCACGAGCTTTACGGTGTTGGGCTGTTCGCCCTCGCCGCAGGGGACGTTCATGACCGCCTCCGCCACCGTTTCGTCGAACGCGTCGCCCGCTTTGAGCGGCACTTCCTCCACGCCGAGCGAGGCAAGTATGGCGTTGAAATTTTTGATTATCTTGTCGATGCCCGCCCTTGTGGCGTCGTCCTTTGCGGAATCCAGCGCATAGCCGAAGGTGTCGGATACAGGCAGCAGCTTGAGTATAGCCTCCGCCTTGCCGGCCTCGTAGGACTGCGAAGCCTGGGTAAGCGTGCGCTTGCGGTAGTTATCGTACTCCGCGGCGACCGAATACCACTTGCGCTTGTAGTCCTCGGCGAGCGCCTGCGCCTTTTCGAGCTCGGAAGGTTCCTTTGGCTGTTCGGGCTGTTCGGCCGCGGGCAGCTCCTTATCGGCCGCAGGCAAATCCTGTTCGGGCCGTTCGCCATCTCCGGAAAGCACTTCTTCCTGCGCGGGCAGCTCTTCGGTTCCGGCCTGCGCCTTTTTGTTGTTTTTCTTTTTATCTTTTTCGTCGTTGAACATCTGAGAATTATCTCGCTTTTTTGTTTACAGTAATAATATAAACAACGCCGTGCGCCTTTAACCAAAAAATCACAAAAAATTTTGGCTCTCGCGCGCGTGCGCGTATTCATTTTGGTCGCGCGCGGGTGAATGCAGCTGCACGCAATAACGCCGCGCGCATCAAGATGCGCGCGGCGTTGCCGGTATATGCAGTCTTCAGAATTTGAGCTGAATGCTTTCGTCGCTCTTCTGCTTGAGCGCCACGACCCTTACGGGGTCGAGCGGCGGGTTGCGCTTGAGCTTTTTGCCCTTGGTCACCCTGTTTTCGATGGAGATATCCTCCGTGTTCAGCTCCGCCACCGAGCCGTCGGAATTTATCACCGCCAGCGTGTAAGGTATGGTGACGTAGTCGGCAAACAACAGGCGTCTGCAGTCCTTTACGTCGGCAATTATGACGCCCTTGCAATTGCGCCCTATGGGGTCGATGAGCGAGGATATCACGCGCTTGAAGCCGCCCGCGGCAGTCACCACCACTATTTCGCCCTCGCCGTTTATCTGGGTGGCAAAGATGCACTCGTCGCCGCCCGCAAGCGCCATGCCGCGCACGCCGCCCGCGACCCTGCCCTGAACGGGAACGTCGTCCTTTACGGCGTTGAGCGCAAGCCCCGAACGGCTGACGAAAAACAGTGTGGAGAACTCGTCGGTATCGTAAGTTTCGACGCCTATGACCTCGTCGCCCTCCTTGAGCTTGATAGCCTGATAGTAGCCCTTGTTGAGGCTGTATTCCGCCCACGGCGTGCGCTTTATCATGCCCTGGCGGGTGAAGAACAATACGTCGCCTCTGAGCTCTTCGCGCGTGAACAGCTTTACGGCACGCTCGCTTTCGAGCGCGTCGGGGCAGATCTCGTGCAGCGACAGGGGCGCGGCGCGGTAGTCGGAAGGATCCTGGTCCTCGAGGTCGATATACACGCAGTTGCCCATGTCGGTAAAGCACATGAGGCGGGCGTCAGAGCCCGAGAATACAGCCTGCACGTACATGGCGGAGAGCTTTGAACTTGTGAGCGGCTTTTTGAATTTTGCGGCAAATTCGCCCTTTTCGGTAAACTTAACCTTGCCGTCGGCGGTCACCGAAACAGCCCACTCGGTTACGGCGCGCTTGATATCCTCGCGCTTGACGTATATCTCGCCCGTGGAGGTGATTATCTGCGAACGGCGCGGATCGGGGTACTTCTTTTTGATCTCGAGCAGCTCGCGTTTTACCGTCTCCATCTGCATGGCCTTATCGCCCACAAACTTTTTGAGGTAGGCTATGCGCTTTTCCAGTTCGGCGAGCTCCTGTTCGAGCTTGGTGACCTCGAGCTTGGCAAGGCGCGCCAGCCTGAGATCGAGTATGGCCTGTGCCTGCCTTTCGGAGAGGGAGAACGCCTCCATGAGTTTGCGGCGGGCGTCGGGAGTGCTTTCGGCATTCTTGATGATGCGCACCACCTCGTCGATGTTGTGCACGCCTATTATCAGGCCCTGCAATATGTGCTGGCGGGCGAGCGCCTCTTTGAGCTCGAACTTTGCCCTGCGCAGCACGACGAGGCGCTGATAGTTCACGTAATACCTTATTATGTCGAGCAGCCCGAGCTGCTGGGGCTTGCCGCCCGCGATCGCCACCATGTTTATGCCGAAGGTGCATTCGAGGTCGGTATATCTGAGCAGCAATGCAAGTATGGCGTCTACGTCCGCCTCCTTTTTGCAGGTTATAACGGCGCGCATGCCCGTCCTGTCCGATTCGTCCACTATGTCGGTTATGCCTGCAAGCTGCTCCTTTTTGTCCTCTTTCAGCAGCATTATCTTGCGCAGAAGCTCTGCCTTGTTGGTCTGGTAGGGAAGTTCGGTGATGACTATCAGTTTTTTGCCGCCCTTGTCGGTCTCCACCGAATACTTTGCGCGCAGCGTTATCTTTCCCTTGCCCGTTTCGTATGCCTGAACGAGCTCGTTGGCTATTATGTATCCGCCGGTGGAAAAGTCCGGCCCGGGGATTATGGTCATCATATCTTTAAGCGATATGCGGGGATTATCTATATAGGCGCACACGCCGTCGATAACTTCGCCGAGGTTGTGTGTGGGTATGTTGGTGGCAAGCCCCACCGCAATGCCGTTTGCGCCGTTGACCAGAAGGTTTGGGAAACGCCCGGGCAGGATATCGGGCTCCAGCAGGCTGTCGTCGAAGTTGAAGGAAAAGGGCACCGTCTCCTTGTCGATGTCGCGCAGCAGCTCCATGGCGAGCGGCTCCAGCCTGGCCTCGGTATAGCGCATCGCCGCGGCGGAGTCGCCGTCGACCGAACCGAAGTTGCCGTGGCCGTTGACGAGCGTCATGCGCATGTTGAAGGGCTGCGCCATGCGCACCATGGCGTCGTAGACCGAGCTGTCGCCGTGGGGGTGATATTTGCCCATGCAGTCGCCCACTATGCGCGCCGACTTTTTATGCGGCTTGTCGGGCGTGAGGCCCATCTCCATCATGGTGTAGAGTATGCGCCGCTGAACGGGCTTCAGTCCGTCCTCCACACGGGGCAGCGCCCTGTCGAGAATGACGAATTCGGCATAGGGCAACATAGACTGCGGCATGACGTCCTCGATCGGGGTGACGAACACGTTGCCCTGCGGTATGAATGTCTGAAAATTTCCGTCGTTTTTCTTAGCCATAACAGACCCTTAATCGTAAAAATCGCCCTGCGTGCCCTTGCCCTCTTCCCTGAAGTGCACCTTTTCTATAAAGCCGTCCACCTTGTTGAAGTTGGCGTTTTCGTTGAGGAACTCCTTCCTGCCTTCCACCTTGTCGCCCATGAGCATGTCTATCACCCTGCCCGCCTCGGCAATGTCCTCTATCGTAACCTGGATAAGGTTGCGCGTGGCGGGGTCCATCGTGGTCTCCCACAGCTGCTCGGCAGACATCTCCCCCAGGCCCTTGTAGCGCTGGATCTGATAGCCCTTGCCGACTTTTTTGATCTTTTCGTCCAGCTCCTTGTCGTCATAGGCGTATTCCACGACGTCCTTTTTATACACCTTGTAAAGGGGCGGCATGCCGATGTACACGCAGCCCGCCTTTATAAGGTCGCACATGTACTTGAAAAAGAATGTGAGCAGTATGCAGCGTATGTGCATGCCGTCCTGATCGGCATCGGAGAGGATTATCACCTTTTTGTAGCGCGTCTTTTCCACGTCAAACGACTTGCCGAAGCCCGCGCCTATCGCCGAGATGAGCGTCTTGAGCTCCTCGTTCTGCAATGCCTGCAACGCGCTCTTCTTCTGCACGTTGAGCGGCTTGCCGCGCAGCGGAAGTATGGACTGGAACTGCCTTACGCGCGCCTGTTTTGCCGTGCCGCCCGCCGAGTCGCCCTCGACTATGAACAGCTCGTTGCGCTCGGGGTCGCGCCCGGAGCACGCCGCGAGTTTTCCCACGAGGTTGAGCCCGTCGTTTTCCGACGCGGCCCTTGCGACGTCGCGCTCGTGGCGGTGCTTTATCCTGTCGTCTGCGGCAAACTTGGCCTTTCGGGCGATTTCGTCGAACGACGCCTTGTTGCCGCGCGACTCCATCAGCTTTTTCAGCCCCTCCTGCACCACCTGCTCGACGACGGGACGCACCTCGGGATTGCCGAGCTTGGTCTTGGTCTGGCCCTCGAACTCCACATTGTTCATCTGCACGGTGAGCACGGCGGTGAGGCCCTCCTTTACGTCATCGACGATGAACGGCTGATCCTTGGCTTTGAGAAAGCCGTTTGCGCGGGCGTATTCGTTGACCGCCTTCAGAAGCCCGCTGCGGAAGCCCGTCTCGTGATAGCCGCCCTCGACGGTGGCTATGTTGTTTACGAAGGAGTACAGACTCTCCGTGTCCTCTTTGGTGTGCTCTATGGCGAACTCCACCTTTATTTTCGAGGGCGCAAAACCCTTTATGGTTATATCCCTTATCGCCGAATAGTAGAGCGGCGCGGCATACGCCTTGGTCTTGCCCTCGTTGAGGTATTCCGCGAAGTCCACAAGCCCGCCGTCGTACTTGTAGGAGACGGGCTCGCGCGCAGGCAGTTTTTCCTTTACCGGCTCGCCGTCCTCGCCCTCGTACGTGCGGTAGAGCACGCGCTCGTCTTCGAAGTTGATGCGCACACCCTTGTTGAGGAAGGCGAGCTCCTTGAGGCGCTTTGCGATGGTGTCGTAGTTCCACTCCACCGTTTCGAACACCCTGTCGTCCGGCATGAACCTCACGAAGGTCCCGCGCACGCCCGCCTTTGCGCCCGTATCTTTGAGCGGGCCGTCGGGCACGCCGCACAGCCACTTCTTGTTCTTTGAATCATACGCGGAGGTGAAGCGCATCTTATAGACCTTGCCGCGGCACACCTCCACTTCCAGCCAGCGCGAGAGCGCGTTGGTCACAGAGGCGCCCACGCCGTGCAAACCGCCCGAAAAAGCGTAGTTGCCCTCGTCGAACTTGCCGCCCGCGTGCAGTTTGGTGAATATGAGCTCCACTCCCGAGATGCCCGCCTTTTTGTTTATGTCGGTGGGCATGCCCCTGCCGTTGTCCTGCACCGAGGCTGAACCGTCCTTCCACAATTTTACGGAGATCTCGTCGGCGTAGCCGTTGGCGGCTTCGTCTATGGCGTTGTCCACTATCTCCCACAATATGTGATGCAGGCCGCGCACGCCCGTGGAGCCGATGTACATGCCGGGGCGCACCCTGACCGCCTCAAGCCCTTCCAATATTTTAAGGTCGTCCGCATCGTATCTTCCGCCGCTTTTAACTGCCATATCCTTTGTTTCTCCGCTTACGTCATATCTGGATTAAAAACTGATGTTTCTCATTCAATTATACCATATATTGTGGCCGATTGCAAGGCATAAGACAATATTTTATGATACAGACTTTCAATTTACCGCCCGTTTTTTTCAGTGGCGGCGCACAAAAAAATTCCCGCCTGACGACGGGAATTTTTATGCCGCAAGGGCAATATATCTGATTTACTTATCCGACTGCTCTTCGGAGCCGTCCTTCTTTTTGCGGCCGACGAGGAGCACGACCACTATGCCCGCTGCGGCGACGCCGGCAACGCAGAACAGAACTATGGAAGCAACGTTGTCCTGCACCCAGGTATCCTCGCCGTAGAGGGGCTCGGCCGCGGCCGAAACGCTTATAGCCATCGTGCTGTACAGGGGCTTAGTGTTGAACGTCTTGTCGACGGCCTCCATCCTTATGAGATAGAACGCGTTGTCGTCCTGCGGGATGAAGCTGAGCGATTCGGGATCCCATTCATAGTCGTGATACAGCTCGTATTCGGGATCGGTGAGTTCCAACTCGTCCATGGGCACGATCAGTTCGAAGTACTTGCTCATATCGGCATCGGCGAGCATCGACGCGGCGTCCCTGAGGAATTCGGCGTAGGTTATCGTCTTTTCGCCGTTTTCGCTGTAATAGGCGTAGCGGTCGAACTTATACAGAGTATAGGTTATGTTATAGTTGGAGCTGAGGCCCGTGACTTCAAAATCGGGAGCATTGTAGGTGGTGCCCACGAAGCCTATCTCCTGACCCTCGGGGTCGGTGACTTCAAGGCCGCCGTAGTTGACCTCGAACCCGAACACGGGAACGTAGTCGGCAAGGTCGCTCTTGGCGGGGTCGGAGAGCAGGTCTGTGAGTTCGCTCGCCGCGAAGGTGACGGGATCGCCGTCCTCGTCGAGGTAATACATTTCGTTCCCTGCCGCGTCGGTGGCGTAGATGGCGAACCTGTAGATACCGTCGTCTTCAAGCTCGATGGCGAGCTCGTTATAGTCGAGCGAAGTGCGCGATCCGCTGCTGCCGCTTATATAGTAGATGGAAAACTTCATGTCGCGGTAGCCGGTGATGTTGTCGCTTACGAAGCCTTCGAACGAGGGCAGATAGAAGTAGTTGCCGTCGCCCGCGCGCGCCTCCTGTTCCTCTATGGCGTCGTCGACGAGAGCCTGATAAGCTGTGCTCACCTCGTCAATACTATCGGTGTAGGTGTAGCTTGCGCCCTGCTTATCGTCGGTAGCCCTTATAAATTGATAATTGTCGCCGCCTGAGGTGACGCTGCAAAGATATTCGTCGGGAACATACCATTCGAGGAATACCTCGTCGGTGTTCCTGTTGGTGCCGGTCGCGTCCTGAACGGTGATGTATACCTTTACGAGGCACTCGGTGGTGTAATCGGTGACGTTATCGTCCACTCCCTCCGGAAGGTAGGCGCCCGAAACCTTGATGATGGGCGCGACGTCGCCGCTGCCTATCTCCTTGAAGTATCCGTTTTCGGAAGTGTCGTTGAGGTTGCCCGCGCTCTGCTGGCTGTTTTCGAGCACATAGTAGTTGACGGTGGAGCGGGGGTTGGTGGCGAACATGTCCACCACGGTATAGTCTATCTCGAGCGAACGGCCGAACCTCAAAGTGGTGACGTCCTCATTGAGGCAGATGACGGGAGCGACGTCGTCGGATATCTGACGGTTGGTGTCGCCCACAAGCTCGAAGCTCTGGCCGTTGAAGTTGTATATCGCCACGGTGAGCGGCTCCTCCTGCCCCTCGCCGAAGGTCGCGCTGTAAGTGAGCGGCGTCACCGAAGTCGAGGACGAGGACGAAACATAGTCGGCATACGTGCCGCCGATGTTGGTGAACTCGCCGTTTACCGTCGCGCTGCCGTCGCTTACGGTCACGTCGTACACGCCCTTTTCATATCCGGTGAAGGAGAGCGTTATGTGCGCGGAGCCGTCGACAACGTTGTCGTCCGCGGAGGTTATCTGCTCTATCACGGCAGACCTGTCGGCCTCCTCTTCGGGCAGCGGATCGCCTATGGAGACGTGGAGGGCGCCTTCGGCGTCGGCCACGAAGATGACGAAGTTTTCGGTCACTTCGTCCTCCGTCTGCGTGTACTGCTGGCTCTGGAACTTTATTGTGAACGTCTCAAAGTTTACGCCGGCAAACGAAAATTCGGTGGAGAGCCAGCCCTCCTGCCCCGCGGGGGTGGGATTGCCGTCTTCGTCCTTCACGGAAGAGAACCAGTGATAGGCGAGGTCCTTGCGGTAAGTTATGGCGCTGTCGTCATCGGCAAACACGAAGGACGTGAAGTAGCTGTCGCCCTCTTCGTACTCCCCGATCTCGGCCTGGTTGGCGGTGTAGAAGAAGTTGCCGCCGTTGAGGGATATGTCCCTTGCGGCAGACGCGGTCATGGTGCCGCCGAGCAATGCCGCCGCTGAGATTATCGCCGCCGCCGAAACAGTGGCGAGCGCCGCTATGGATATTTTCCTGTTCTTGGTCATATTCGGCTCCGAAAATGATTGTTCTTTGTGTATGCTGCACCGCAAAACCGTGCGGGAGAACTGCATGCAGCCTCCGCCTTTTTGCGGCTTACCCGTTAAGTTTACTATTAAAAAAAGTATTTGTCAAACGCTTTTGTTTGCGCCCG
>DVIK01000048.1 GCA_018711385.1 Candidatus Coproplasma avistercoris | reverse complement strand
GCGGCGCGCCTTATTGAACGTAACCTTAAAAATAAATATCCGGCCTTTGATCGATCTCAGCTCTTGAGCGCGGCGCCTATCCCCACAAGGCCTGCAAGCGCGCCGCCGATGCCGGTGAGCCATGCGCCCGCCGCAGGGGTCATCTCTGTGGATGCAAGCTCGCCCAGATCGAGGCTTATAGCCTTGTCGCAGAAAGAGAACGTGGTGATGATGCTTACCACGGCGCATATCACGCACACCACCGCCGCAACTATGAGCAGGAAGCGGAACAGCTTCCAGCCGAGCACCTTGGAGACGCCCGCAAGCACCAGCGTGGCAACGGAGAGTATCGCCGTAAGTATGCCGAACGCCGCCATTACCCTGAAGGCGCCCGCGATCTCGCTTTCGCCCTCGCCGTAAGTTTCGAACATGTCGCCGAGTTTCAGGTCTGCCGAGCCGGACATCAGTCCGCCGAATCCCTCGCCGCTGCGGGTGACCCACGCTATGCATACGCCGACTATGGCGAGCACCGCCATGACCAGAATGCCGAGCAGGAGGATATAGCTTACGCTGCTCCCGCCCTTGTTTTTACTTCTTCTTGACATAAATATTCCTCCGTAAAGCGCAAGCACGCGGGCTTTCCGCCTTACGCGTAATATTATAACCCCGCCGCGGCCGCAAGTCAATAGTAAAATTAAAAATAACGGCAAAATACACGATTTTTCAGAAAAACATCCGCATATATGCCGCAAACACTATATATTAAAATAATTATTTATTCCCGTATCTATTCAGCAGATACCTCAAAAAGCCCTCGCAGCCGTCAAGAATATCGCGGTAGGCGCCCTCGAAGTCGCGCGTGTACCACGGGTCGGCCACGTCGCGCGGACGCGAGGTGAACGAGCACAGCTTGAACACCTTGTCGCTGAACATTCCGCCCGTTAAACGGAGCACGTCGAACAGGTTGGATGAGTCCATTACCAGCACATAGTCGGCGTTCACCACCTCGCGCTTTGTCAGCTGCCTTGCGCGGTGCGCGCCCGTTATGCCGTGTTCGCGCAGCACCTTCGCCGCGGGCGGGTAGATGGGGTTATCCTCCTCTTCGTCCGAAGTCCCGCGCGAAGTTATGTCGAGCGCAAGCTGCGGCGCCCGCTCGGCGGCGAGCTTTGAAAAGATCAGTTCGGCCATGGGCGAGCGGCATATATTGCCCAGGCAGACGAATACCACAGAGATCATCAGTCCACCTTTTTCAGCGTGCGCCAGCTCACATCGTCGGGGCTGTAATTTTCGATATAGCGCAAAAGTTCGTCCCCGTCGGTGAAGTACTTATACATCTGCCTGCACTCGTGCGCGAGGAAGGACTTTTCCGCCATCTCCGCCATGAAGTTTTCCAGCGTGTCGTAATATCCCGATATATTGAATATCGCCACCGCCTTGTTGTGCCTGCCGAGCTGCTTCAAGGTTATCACCTCGAAGAACTCCTCCAGCGTGCCTATGCCGCCGGGAGCGATTATGAACGCGTCGGCAAGGTCCTCCATCATAGTCTTGCGCTGCGCCATGGAATCGGTGAAGGTGAGCAGGTCACATTCCGGGTAGATCTTTTCCACCCCCTCTTCGCGGAAAAACTCGGGGATGACGCCCTGAATAAAGCCACCGCCCCGCTTGGTGCCGCGCGCCGCCGCGCCCATCGCGCCCGTGGCGCCCGCGCCGAAAACCAGCGAGTGCCCTCTCCTCGCCATCGTTTCGGCGAGACGCTCCACCTCTGTTATATAAGTTTGGTCTATAGTGGCGCTCGAAGCGCCGAAAATGCAGATCTTCATGATAACACCTTGTTTACTCTCTCTTAGTATTATATTAAACGCGCGCAAAAATGTCAACCGTGCGCGGCACAGACAAAATTGCCCGCAATATAATACTACAAAAACAACGCCCCGCGCCGCGGGGCTTATGTTCAGTATAGTCTGCCGAGTATGTAGTTCACAAGGCGCCGCGGCAACAGTTTTGCCAGCAGAGCGAACAACTTATACTTCGCGCCCACTACCACCTGCACGGGCGGATTTTTGCGCGCCGCCTGCCTTGCCACCGCCCTTGCCACTGCCTGCGGAGGCATGCCGCCCTGCTCGTCGCGCTCCATGGCGCTCACCGCGCGCTCTGCGCGCGGCGCGTACACGCCGTCGTCCGCGTTCTTCTTCCTTGCGGAGGTAAAGCCCGTCTTAACGTCCCCGGGCAGCACGGCGCACACCTTTACGCCGAAGGGCGCGACCTCGTTTTTCAGAGCGGCGCTGAACGACGAGACTGCCGCCTTGCTTGCCGAATAGTAGGACTGATAGGGTATGGGCAGCAGCGCCGCCACCGAACTTACCGTTATGATGTGCCCGCCCCTGCCGCGCATATAGGGCAGCGCCGCCCGCACGGCATTGTGCACGCCAAGAAAGTTTACTTCGAAGAGCCTTAAAACGTCCTCCGCCGCGGTGCATTCCGCCGAGCCCGAGATGCCGAAACCCGCGTTGCACACCAGCACGTCTATGCCGCCGAACTTTTCCGCCACCTCTGCCGTCGCTCGGCGGACGGACTGTTCGTCGGAGACGTCCGCGCACACAGAAAAGAATTTTTCCGACCTGTGCCGCGCCATGCACGCCACCGACGCGCCGAGCGAAGAGAACAGCTCGCACACGGCAAGCCCTATGCCGGCGGTTCCGCCCGTGACGAGCACCGTTTTGCCTGCAAAAGATCTCATAACATTTACCTTATTTTACGATTGCCCCGCATATATACCGCGGTCAATGAGCTGCCACTCCCTCTTCGAGGTACCTTATCTCCTCGGCGGAAAGCACGATGTCGGCGGCGAGCGCGTTCTCCTCCATGCGCGCGATCCGCGAGCAGCTGACCGCCGCCATCGAAAGCGGCTGCGCGCACAGCACGTACGCCAGCGCTATCTGCGCAACGGTAACGCCTTTCATGCGCGCCAGCTTTTCGCAGCGGGCAAGCCGCGCAAGGTTGTCCTGCGTGAGATACCCCTTTACCGCATATTTATCGAGTGCGGCGCGGGCCGCCCTCTCGCTGCCGGAAGAAAACTTACCGGAAAACAGCCCGCGCGCCAGCGCCGAATAGGCGAGCACCGCAATGCCGTTTTCGGCATAGCCGCGCCTGACCCGCGCCATATCCGTACCCGAAATGCTTTCGCCGCCGCCCCAGATGTCGCGTGCGCGCACGGCAAGGCTGAAATCGGGGCTGCTTACCGCAAACGGGACAAGCCCGTGCGCATAGGCGTATTCGTTGGCCTCGGCCACGCGGGCGTAAGTCCAGTTGGAACCGCCGAACGCGCCTATCCTGCCCTCGGCGTGCAGGGCGTTGAGCTCCTCCACCAGCTCTCCTGCGGGCACCGACGGGTCGTCGCGGTGCAGCAGAAATATATCGACATAGCCGGTATTAAGAAGGGAGAGCGACCTTTTCAGGTCGGCGCGCATCGCCCTTGCGTTCACCCGCCTGCGCCCGAATATATCGGGATGGCAGCACTTGGTGATGAGGACTATATCTGCGCGCACGCCGCAGCCGGATATCCACCTGCCGAGCGCCCTCTCCGCGCCGCCGTATACGCGGGCGGTATCGAACACATTCACCCCGAGCGCCAGCATGCCGCTTAAAAGTTCGTTGCAGTCGGCGCCCGTGTTATAGGGCGCCGCGGCGGTGCCGCAGACTATCCTGCTCACTCTTTTATTTACATGCGCTATATCAATGTACTTCACCGTTGCCCCCTCCCATGCGTTCGCCCGTGCGCACGCGGCTGTTTTTAAGCAGATATACCCCGCTGAGTATGTCGCCTACCCAGCCCGTGTTCTCTTCGTACCAGCGCACCGTACGCCGCAAGCCTTCGGAAAACTCCGTCTGCGGCTGCCAGCCGAGCGCGCGCAGCTTGCCGCAGTCGAGGGCATACCGCCTGTCGTGCCCCCTCCTGTCGGGAACGAAGCCTATAAGACTTTCCGGCCTGCCCAGAAGCGCCAGTATCCGCTTAACGAGGGTAAGATTGTCGCACACGCAGTCTGCGCCCACGTTGTAGACCTCTCCGCTTTCGCCGCGCCGCAATATCACGTCTATTGCGCGGCAGTGATCCTCCACCGCTATCCAGTCGCGCTCGTTGCTGCCGTCGCCGTAGACGGGCACAGACCTGCGTTTGAGCGCCAGGGTTACCGCAAGCGGTATCAGCTTTTCGGGAAACTGCCTTGCGCCGTAGTTGTTTCCGCTGCGCGAAATGGTGGCAAAAAGCCCGTAAGTACGGCAATATGCCTTAACCAACAGGTCTGCCGCGGCCTTGCTCGCCGAATAGGGACTGGAAGGCCTGAGCGGGCTCTCTTCGGTGAACCGCTCGCGGCTGCCCGCCGGCAGGTCGCCGTACACCTCGTCGGTGGATATCTGGTGAAAGCGCACGCCGTGCCTTACGCACATATCGAGCAGCGTCTGCGTGCCCAGAACATTGGTCAAGGTAAACGGCCGCGGCGAAGATATGCTGCGGTCGACGTGACTTTCGGCGGCAAAATTCACCACGGCGTCGAAGCGGTTATCTTCAAATAAACTGCCCGCAAGCTGCTCGTCGCAGATATCGCCGCGCACGAACGTGAACCGCCCGTCGCCAAACAGATCTGCAAGCGAAGTTATATTGCCCGCATATGTGAGTTTGTCGAGGCAGACGATCTCGGTATCGGCATGCGCGCCCAGCATGTAGTGCACGAAGTGGCTGCCGATAAATCCCGCCCCGCCCGTTACAAGTAGTTTCATCGTTTTCACCCGTTATCTGAAAAAGCGCCGCAATATGGCGCGTTCACCGCTTTTTTGCGGCGCGGCCCTTCACCGCGCCGAGGTAAATTCATAGCGGATATAATAGCTCTTCTCCCTCCCCGCGTACAGCACCGGCGAGGCAAATGCGGGAATGTTTACCGCGTTGGGGACGAACTGCGGCTCGAGCGCGAAATACTCATGCGGGCGCAGAGTGCCGCCGGCATATCCGCCGTGCAGGAAGTTGCCGCTGTAAAACTGCATCGCGGGCAGGTCGGAGTAAAGCTCCAGCCCTATTCCGCTGTTTTTGCCGTATGCCTGCGCCATGAGCGCGCCCTCGGCGATATAGGTGTGATCGTAGCCGCCCGCGATCTCCATCTGCGCGTCCGGACTGTGCAGCCGTTCGCCTATCGCATGGAACGAAGTGAAGTCCAGCGGCGTGTCCTCCACAGGCAGCAGTCTGCCGGTAGAGTGCATATTATCGTCCAGCTCGGCAATGCAGTGCGCATTTATTTTAAGCATATTGCCGAGGCAATCGCCCTCTCCTTCCAGATTGAAGTAGGCGTGGCAGGTCGGCGCCCACACCGTATCGCGGTCGCTTACCGCAGTGTATTTAACGGTAAGGCTGCCGCCGTTCAGTTCATACCTGACTTTAAGTTTAAGTTCGCCGGGGAAGCCCATGTCGCCGTCGGGACTCGTCATTTCAAGCCCGAGCACGTTGCCGTCCCGGCTTACCGTAAACGGGCGGCTGTCGAACCCGACCTCACCCCCGTGCAGGCAGCCGCCGCGCTCGTTTTCCGAAAGGCGGTACTCCCTGCCTTCAAGCACAAAGCGGGCGCCGGCTATTCTGCCGGACACCCTGCCTATGGTCGCGCCGCAATAAGTGCCGCCTTCCTTACGCTGCACGCACGAGGAAAACGCGGGCGCAACACTGCGCCATGCGCCCTTATTTCTTACATATATGCCGTTGATTGCCGCGCCGATGTTGCTTACGGCAACGCGCAGCAGTTCATTGCTGAGGGTATAGATGCGCTCCTCGCGCTCCCCTCCCATTCCTTCGTTATTTTCCATTTACCTCTTCAACAGTTATGCCGTCGTCTATTTCCGCACTGTAGCACACCGCCCTGTAACTCGTACGGCGGGCGTAGGCCCTGAGCAGATAGTCTGTAAATTCTTCGGCACTGTCCTTTTTTACCAATGATATCGTGCAGCCGCCGAACCCGCCGCCCGTCAGGCGCGAGCCTATGCACGCGGGGTGGTTCTGCGCCGCCTCCACCAGCACGTCCGGCTCGAAGCCGGTGGTCTGATACAGGTTTTTAAGCGACGCGTGCGACTGGTTTATAAGCCTGCCCAAAAGCTCTATGTTTCCCGCGCGCAGCGCCTGTTCGGCAGTCTTTACGCGCTGGCACTCGTTCACCACGTGTTCGGCGCGCATGCGCAGCGTCTTCGGCAGCATGTAGCTGCACTGCGAAAACTGCGCGGGAGTGACCTCCGCAAGGCAGCTTACGTCCAGCCTGCGCTGCAATATTTTAAGTGCCTCCTCCGTTTCGGCACGGCGCTCGTTATACTTGCTGTCCGAAAGGCTGTGCGGCTTGCAGCAGTCGGTTATTATAAGGCGGTAATCGCCCAGCTCCATCGGGATATATTCGCATTCGAGCGTCTTGCAGTCGAGCAGCATGGCCATGCCCTTTTTGCCGCACGCCGAGGCATACTGATCCATTATGCCGCAGTTGACACCAGCATATTCCCGCTCCGCCGCCTGCGCCGTAAGCGCAACCTCCACCGGGTCGGCCCTTTCGCCCGCAACCGCCGCGAGCGCCGCTATCGTGGAGACCTCTATCGCCGCCGAGGACGAAAGCCCGCTGCCGAAGGGCACCTTACAGTCCTGAAGCATATCGCAGCCGACTATCTTGTGCCCCGCGCGCTGCCACATGAGCGCGCTGCCTGCCTGATAGTTGCCGTACTTTAAGTGCCTGTACTCCTCCAGCCTGCCTGTCTCAAGGCTCACGGTGTCGGGCAGCGTAGTCCACGCGATGTTGATGCGGTCGGTGCCGTTGGGGCGAACATATACGGTGTTTTTGAGCGAGAGCGCGGCGGGCATGACCTTGCCGCCGCAGTAGTCGATGTGTTCGCCTATTATGTTTACCCGCCCCGAGGCGGACACTTTATATTCGTAACCTTTAACGTCAGTCATTTTCGATAAACCCAAGCTCCCGCAGGAATTTCACCGTCTGCCCCCTGTCCTTGAACACCGCGGTGTTCTGCAATATGCGCCCGCACACGCTGCCGAGCTCCCTTTTAAGCGCCTCGCCCGCGCCGAGTTCCGGATGCTGCGCAAATATAGCCGAAGCCTCGTCGAAAACCAGTTTGAACGGGGCATATTCGCGGGGCAATCCTCCTCTGTCCTCCATTATTTCCGCCAGCACCGCAAGCTGCTCTTCCAGCCTGCCGGGAAGAATGAACAGCCCCTGCGCCTCGATCAGCCCTATCGATTCCTTCTTTATCGCATGGAATTCGGGATGGGCGTGGAACACGCCGTCGGGATACCGGTCGCTTGTTATGTTGCTGCGTAAAATTATACTCATCTCGTAGCCGCGCGCCGTCTTTACCAGCGTGGGGCTGACGGCGTTATGTATGCCGTCCCCGTCCTCGGGGATTATGCCCAGCGCCTCATCGCGGAAATCAACCCACTTTTCGCGGATCTCTTCGCACACGCCGATGAGCGCCTCTCTGTCAGTGCTCACCACCCTTATCACCGTGCCGGGCCAGTCGAGCACCTCGGCGCAGCCGTCGAAGCCCGCGCGTCCGAGCACGGCCCATGCGCCCGCCCTGTGCATGGGCAGCACTTCGCCGCCGCCCTGGAAGTGGTCGTGCGCGAGCACGCTGCCGCCTATCCTCGGCAGGGGCGCGTTGCAGCCTATGAAGTAGTGCGGAAACATATCCACAAAGTCGATGAGCTTTGCAAAGGTGCTCCTGTCCACATGCATGGGCGTGTGTTCGCAGTTGACGGCTATGCCGTGTTCGTTGAAGTAGCCGTAGGGCGAATACTGCCAGAACCACTTTTCGCCGTCGAGCGTGAGGTCTGCGGTGCGCAGAGTGCGCTTGTTGCGCACGGGGCAACCCTCGTTTTCGCGGCAGATCGCGCACCTGGGATAGCCGCCCGCCACCGAATTGCCGCTCGCCGCGCGCTTGGGGTCGCGGAATTCCGGCTTTGCCTTGTTTATGGTGATTATCAGTCCGTTTTCGGCAAAGCGCGGATTTTTGTCCAGCCTGCCGCGCTTTACGTAGTCGTTCTTTACGCAATAGGAATAGAACCAGTCGGTGGCGTCCTTCGTTTTGCCGCCCGAAAGCCGCCAGTTGAAGAGCGCGCGCACGCTCTGCGGGGGAAGGGTGAGCGCACCCATCACCCTGTCGCGGTACTCCTCAGCCTCGCCGGCGGAAAATATGCCCGAGGCGACGCACTCCCTTTCCAGCCGTTCGAGCAGCCCGTCGGGGCGCCTGTCGCGGTTTACGGCGCCGGTAAACGTATAGGCGGGGCAGCCGAGCGCATCCAGCACGGCGTTCCTTGCCGCCGTCTCGTTCTCTTTTGCCAGCCCGAGGTTGGCGCGCGCATAGCTTACGAGCTCATCTATTATAGCACTTAATTTTTCCATGTCAGCTCCTTTTCATCAAAAACGCGCAAATTTTTTTGCAGGTTTTTCCGAAAACGCCCTCACTTTGCCTCTTCGGGCTCCACCTTTACGCGGGCAGTCGCCAGGCCGTATGGGCTTGAAGCGGTGAGCTTTATCTCCTCCGCTCCCTTGGACGGGCGGATTATCGCCAGCGCCTCTCCGTAATATGTGTCGGTGGTATCCGAAAGATAGCCGCGCATATTGAACGGACAGGCGTTGCCGAACGCGACGAGCTCGCCGCCCTCGACCTGCGCCTTTATGTCGCCGCGCGCCAGCGGCTTCCATACCCCGTTTTCATCGGTGTAGTCGAGGCGGATATAGCACAGCCCGTCCGCGGGTATCGACCCGCGCTCGGGTATGGCGGTGAGCACGGTACTTTCGGTGCCGCTTGCAAGCGAAGTGCGGCAGACTTCGTTGCCGTCTTTGTCCAGACCGACGGCAACCAGCTCGCCCCGTTCGTAAGTCACCTTGAAGTAAGCGCGCGCGTCCTTGCCGACCTTCTTTTCGCCAACCTTTCTGCCGTTTATATATATTGCCGCGCGCGGACATGTGGTGTATACCTCCACCACCGTCATGTTGCCCTCGCAGCCGTCCCACGACCAGCTGTTCCACGCACCCGAGAGCTTCCACGCCGAGGGAGAGTGCTTTTCGAACGCCTTGTCGGCGCGCACCACGCCCACCGCTATCCTGTCGAAGTCGAATGCCACGCGGGTATACAGCGCCTCGGCAAGCGGCCTGCCGTTCAGATCGAGCCTGCCGCTGCCCGCCGTCATCCAGCCCACGCCGCCGGTAAAATCGGGGGCGTAATCGGCGTGCTCCCACGAGCCGACGGCCACCTCGCCTAAGTAGTCGATGCCCGCCCACACGAAGTCGCCTATCAGCGCGGGATGCTTCTGTGCCGTAAGCCAGAACCTGCGCGCGTCCGAACAGAATGTCTCGCTGCCCAATATCACGCGGTCGGGGTGGCGTTTGAAATCGCCCTTATAGCGCAGTATGCCGTAGTTGTAGCCCGCGACGTCCATCGCCGCAAAGGCGTCCTTCGTTCTGGCGTTGCAGCCGGGAAGGGTGGCGCCCACCTTCATCGTGGTGGCGCCGAGCAGCCCCGCGAGGTCGTTGAAGAACTCGCTTCCCACCGACTTCTTTTTCTTCTTGTTGTTTTTAAGCTCGCTTTCGGCCTTCTTGTCGCTGTAGATGCCGAACCCGAGCGAATACAGCAGGTTGAAGAATATGTTTATGCCGCAGGTTACGGGGCGCTGATCCATGGTGTGGATGAACTTCGTCATCTCGGCGGCGAAGGCTATGCCCTTCTTCTGCCCCGTTTCGGCGACCTCGTTGCCCAGCGAATACATCACCACGCTGGGGTGGTTGTAGTCGCGGCGGACGAGCGAGGTAAGGTCGCCCTGCCATTCGTCCATCAGCCTGTCGGCATAGTCGTATTTATTCTTGTGGATATACCACATGTCGCAGTATTCGTCCAAGACGAGCACGCCCAGCCTGTCGCACGCCTCGAGCGTGGCGAGCGAGGTGGGATTGTGCGCCGAACGTATGGCGTTGTAGCCGTATTTTTTGAGCAGCCGTATCTTGCGCTCGTCGGCAAACGGGTGGTTTACCGCGCCCAGGATGCCGTTGTCGTGATGTATGCATGCGCCGCGCAGTATCACGCGCCTGCCGTTGATCTGCAGTCCGCCCTTTGCATCGCACTCGAGCGTGCGCACACCGAATTTTACCTCCTGAGCGTCCTCGCCGAAGGTGACGCGGCAGGTATAAAGATAGGGCGATTCGGGGCTCCACAGCTTTGCGCCAGGCAGCTCTATCTCCGCCCTTGCAAGCCCTTCGGAACGGCACTGCGCAAAGGCGACCGCCCTGCCGCCGTCGAGGATCTCTATCTTCACGTCGCCCGCGGCGTTGGTCTCGGCCTCTACCGCTATGCGCGGCTGTTCGTAGCCGAGCGTGGTTACCCTTATGCCCTCGGGAACGATGTGCTCCTTGGGCAGCAGATACACCCACACGGGGCGGTATATGCCCGCGCCCGAATACCAGCGGCTGTTGGGCTGGTCGGCGTTAAATGCCTCCACCCTTATCTCGTTCTCCTCGCCGTATTTAAGCCCCGCCGCGGGGATGAAGAAGTTGACGTAGCCGTACGCCCTGCCGCCCGCATAGCTGCCGTTTATATACACCTTTGCGTTGCGGTAGACGCCCTCGAATTCAAACAACACGTCGAGCTCCTTCCACTCCTCGGGCACAAAGAATTTTTTTACGTATTCATAGTCGAACCCGTCGTACCAGCAAGCATTCTTGCCGCCGGGGTTGCCCTCCCTGCGCTCTTCGCCGAGCATTGCGTCGTGGGGAAGCGTGACGGGCACAAGGCTGTCCGCCCCGAGATGTCCGTAGGCCCAGCCTTCATTGAATGATATTTTCTGCATGATCCACCTCTGATTTATGTGTACGCGGATAATTTTACCAAACGCACGGCGGCACGGTAATTATACCGCAGAATCCGCCCGCCGTCAATATGTGATTTACTTCACTAAGAGCGCAGGGCTGCAAAGCCCCGCGCTCTTGCATGAAGCGTTCCGCCATGGCGAAAAGTGTTTTTAAGTTACCTCTTTTCAGACCTGCCGAAGAAGGCTGCGACTATCACCGCCGCTATCGAAAGCACCCAGAATACTATGCAGGTGATGGCGCCGCTGAGGCACGCGCCCTTTTCGGGAGTGTCCATGCCGGGTATGAACCACTGGTCGCCCGCGATGTCCGTCCTGTTATTTATGAGCGAGCAGATGCTTACGGTGAGGAACACTACGACTACAAGCATCACTATGCTGACTATCCAGTGCGGAAGCCTGTCGCCTATGGCAAACAGCGCCGCAAGCAGTATCACCGATATCGCCGAGAACCATATGGCAAGCGTCTTGAGGGGAACGGTCTGCATTATGCCCGTCGTGGAATTCTGAATATAAAGGATCATCGCTATGAGTGCGAGCACTGCCGCGCCGAGGCATATCCAGGCGCTTATGCTCTGTTTTTTGATCCGGTTCAACATTGCTTATGCCTCCTTTTTGCCTTTGAGGGTAAATACCACATAGCCCGCAACGGACGCCGCGGCAAGTACCGAACTTATGGTGATGAGCGAGATATACATTGCCCTCCACCACGTCATGAGGTCTACGGGATGGGTGTTCACAAGGTCCATGGCGTAGCTGTTTGAAAGCGCGTACAGCGCGTAGTGCATGCTGTCCTGCATGGCCTTCATAAGATCGGCGTCGCCGCTCAGCTGTGCCTCCGTCCAGTAGGGCGTGTTGCCGCCGAAGCCGCAGAATGCCGTGGTGCCGGCAAGCACGGACTCCTTGGGAGCCGCCTTTATGTCGAGGCCGGTGAAGTCGGTCACGCTGTAGCCGTCGAAGCCCCATTCGCCGCGGAGTATGTCCATCTGAACGCCCGCGTTGGCGCTGGATGCCACCATGCCGATACGGTTATATGCAGTCATCGTGCCGCGCGCGCCCTCTGCCGCATAGCGGAAGGGATCTTCGCCCGCAGCCACGTCTTCCATCTTGGGGGAGCGGCCCTTTGCGGTGAACGCCTGCTGAAGGTTCCTGAGTTCGAGTTCGCGCGCCGCCTGCTCGTTCAGAAGTTCGCACACGCCCGCACGGTCGGCCTCCTGAGTATTGAAAGCAACATGCTTTATGTTTACAAGACACCCGTTTTCCTGTGCGCCCTGAACTACGGCGCTGCCGGTGAAGCCCGAAAGGATGGGGTCTTCGGAGTAGTATTCCACGTTGCGCCCGTTGTAAGGCGTGCGGTGAATGTTCATGCCGGGGCCTATCATTATGGGCAGGTTATAAAGGAGCGTGGATTCGCCAAGGATTATCTCGCCGTTTTCATACGCGAGTACCTTGTTCCAGGTATATGCAAGGTTCATGGGTGAGGGCGCTATCCTTGTGCCTACTTTGCCCTTGAAGTCCCTTGCGTCGGCAAACAGCGTGCCCTGGTTGGAAGCTTCGCCCATATCGTGCGAGTCGGAGCCGCCGGGGCCGTCGTCAGCGGCGTAACCGGCAAAGCCTATCGAAGGGATGCCTTCGATATTGTGGAAGGCGTTCGCCATAAAGTTCATTATCTCCGAAAGGGGGATCTTTTCAACCAGTTCCTGCCATCTGGGATCGTCGAACGGAACGCCCTTCATGTCGGCAAAGGTGAGTTCGGAGGTAGTGTCGCCGAAGGTAAGGCCGGAGATGTCCTCGTTCGTGCCGAGCGGGATGAAGTCGTTGAGCATGATCTCGTCGAGGCGGCTGCCGTCCTTTATTCCCCAGCCGGTATAGGTCTTGGGGAAAGTGCCGTTCCAGTCGGAGCGGGTGAGGTATACCACCTCTTCAAAGCCGGTTATATCGTCCGCCCATGCGTTGGCGTCGGTAGCATAGTCGCCCTCGGTCAGCCTGTTGGTGATGTCCGCGTCGGTGACATCAGACTTTGCAAACGTAGTCGTGTCGTCGTTTGCCAGCGTCCACTGTTCTACCTTCTTCTGCTGCGAAGCGGCAAACGCCGTGCCGTCGGTATTTACCATGCCGCTCATCTGACGGGCGGAGAGCACGTTATTGAGCGCGTCGTGCGAAGATTCGCCTATCGCGAAGTAATAAGTGACTGCGTCCATCCTGAACGTCTTTGCGCCCTCGTAGTCGTAGCTTGCAAGGTTGGACATGTCGATGTTCAGCGTGACAGTCTCGCTCGCGTCGGGCTGAAGCAGCTCGGTCTTTTCATAGTCCACAAGCTGAATGGCAGACTTTTCCACATCGCCCTCTTCGTAGGGGAGCTGCGCATACAGCTGCACCACCGACTTGCCGGCAACTTCGCCGGTGTTGGTGACAGTCACTTTCGCGACTGCAGTGGTGCGGTCTTCGGAAACTTCAACGCTGTCGAGGTTCTGCGTGAAGGTGGTGTACGAAAGCCCGTAGCCGAACGGATAGGAGACTTCCCGGTTGTATATCCACTCGCCGTCGGTATCGGCAAGGCCGAACGTGCCGTTTTCGGCATCGTAAGCGGTGTAAGAACCCGCCTTGGCGGTCACCGCGCTGCGGGGATCGTCCGCAAGCAGGCTGTCGGCATATCTCGTCTCGTAATAGCGGTAGCCGGTGTATATGCCCTCCGCCTCCACAAGGTAGGAGTTGACATTCATGCCCGCATATTTGCTTGCAGCAAGCTCCTCCTCGGATAAGCCGGCGACGTTCGTCCACTTTGTGGCCGTGCCGTAGTTCTGAACGGCGGGCGAAGCGGCGCTGTTCACCGCATAGATGTTGCCCAGCCTGCCCGAGGGGTTGACCTCGCCCTTGAGCGCCTGAGCCACGGCCTCGAAGCCGTAGACGCCCGGATAGCCTATCCACATTATGGCGTCGATGCCGTCGTCCGTCTTGAGGCTTTCGATCTCCATCTGGTTTACGGCGTTGATGAGCACGATCACCTTATCGAAGTTGGCCTTGGCGGTGTCGATGAGCGCCTGCTCCTCCGCGCTGATGCCCAGAATGTTGCCCGTATTCGTGGTGACGCCCGCAGCAAGGCCCGCGGCGCCCGGCGTGAAGGTGGTATTTTCACCGCTCGACCTGCCGAGAACGACTATAGCGGCGTCGTTATAGTCCCTGTAACCCGCGTTGCTGTCGTTTATGCCTATCTCGGCAAGCGTGAGCTCCTGGGGATCGGTGGCGCTGTAATATTCCGAATATACGGGCGCCAGCGCGCCGAAGCCCGAGCTGCCCCAGTTCTTGTCCGAGAAAAACTTCTTGTATGCGCCCAGCACGTTGGGATTTACGTCGAAATGCTTGGCAAAATCCGTTTCTATCGTGCTGCGGTTGGGGTCGTTATCTATAACTGCCTTGTCGGGGATGCTGCCGCCCGTGGTGCTGCCGTAGTACGGCGTGAAGCTGCGTATGCCCAGCAGCGTCACCTTGGGCTTCTCCTGCGTGAGCGGAAGAGCGTTGCCCTCGTTTTTGAGAAGCACGAACGATTCGGCAGCCTCGCGTATGGCAAACTGCTTCATCTGCTCTACCGCGTCGGCGGTGCTTTCATAGCGCGTGCCGTACGTCCACTCGCCGTAGTCCTCGTTCACCTCGAGGCCGGTGCTTATGGAGCCGGTGTTTTCGTCGAGCGGCGTCTTATACTTTTCCATGATTATGGAAGTCGCAACCGACAGCACAAGTATGAAAGCAAAGATTAGCGTCAGCCCGCGAAACAATCTTGTTTTGTTGTTCATAAGTCCTCCTGTTTAGATTTTTTCCTCCGCGCGGCAATTTAATACATTTTCATTTCCTCCGCGCGATTGAAAGTATATATGTTTACAAAAATTTTACAACGGCTTTTGCCTTAGTCGGCATAAAATTTGACTTGCTTTGCATCCGCAACGGAAAATCACTCACATATTTTAAGCAAAACACAACAAAAAATGCGCCCGTAAAGGACGCATTTTATCATTTTTATATAATAACTACCAAAACTGCAAAACCACGGGCGCTCAGGCTATGTTGCGCCCTGCGGATTCCGCGGCGGGCAGCGGAAGCATGAAGTCGAGGCACACCAGGCACCCCTCCTGCCTCATGGCAAGGTTGCCGCCGTACTTGTCCACTATGTAGCGCATGCTCTTCACGCCGAAACCGTGGTTGTCCTTGTCGGCCTTGCTCGTGAGAGGCACGCCGTCTTTGAAGCGTATCTTTTCGGCACAGTAATTTTCGATGTGCACCGCTATGCAGCCGCGCCTTTCGCAGGCATTGAGCTTTATCACCCTGCGCCCCTCGTCGCTCTCCTTCATCACGCTCTCGATGGCGTTGTCCAGCGCGTTGCCGAACAGCGACGAAAGGTCTGCCGGAGCCATGAACGAAAGGCCCGAGCCGTCAATCATGTAGGTGAAGCGTATGCCGTGCTTTTCGCACAGAAAGCTCTTTTCGGTGAACACCACGTCCAGCGTTTCGCTGCCGGTCTTGGCGATGTTGCCGTAGATCATCACCGCCTTTTCCACCTCGCGCAGACTCTTTTCGCGCTCGTCGGCGCCCATGGTGCGCAGGGCGGCTATCTGATGCTTGAGGTCGTGGCACTTGACGTTTATAAGGTCGATGGTGTCCTTGGTTATGGCGTACTGCTTCTGTTCGCGGCCGAGCAGCTCTTCGAGCACGAACTTTTCCCTCCGCAGCTCCTCGTTGCGCCTGCGCAGCTTGTCCTGTTCAAACACACCGCACTGCAGGCAGAGCGCGAACACGCAGCAGAGCAGCGCATACAGCCTGTAGAGTATGTTCCACTCCGAATACCACGGGGCGAGCGACGCCACTACATACACGAACGCGATTATGAAGCCCGACACGGCAAACTGCAGTCCCCTGCCCTTGACCGCGCCGCGCTCGTTTACGGGGAAGAAAAAGAAGAACAGCGTGTATGCCGCCGCATACAGGCAAAAGTATATCACCAGCGCCGTAGCCTGCGTCATATAGCCGATGCTTTCAAAGACTATGAACAGCACATCCCACAGCCCGTGCTGCACGGCGAACGCCGCGATCGCATAGAACAGCGCGTCGAGCGGACGCACCCTGAACACGAACCAGCCCGCAAGAAAGACTATTCCGAATACTATAAGATAATGCATGCCGAACGGCCCTATTTCAAGCACGGGCATAAATGCCAGCCCCGCGCCCGCCGCGGCAAGCGCAAGCAGGCGCAGCCAGAAAAAGCTGCGCCTCTCCTGACGGCGCATGAGCAGAAACATCGGGATGAGCATCTCGAGGTAAAAGTTCAGCTGCCCGAGAAGTATCATCGAATAATAATTCATCTGCTCCCTCCCGCGACGGTAAAGTATGCGGTGAAGTCGTTCATGAACGCACGCTTGCGCGTCCTGCTCATATGCAGCTCGTCGCCCGTTTCAAGCACCACGGTGTCGTCGCGCACGCCCGTAACATAGGCAAGGTTGACTATGTAACAGTTGTTGCAGCGCGAAAAACTGCGGCCGTCGAGCTGCTCTTCGAGGCTTTTGAGCGAGCCGCGGAAATTAAGCGTTTCGCCGACGGTATGCATGTATATGTCGTGCATTATTATCTCGATGTACGTTATGTCGGCAAAGTCGACGCGCCTGAGCACCCCGCCCGCCTTTACCCAGATATAGTCGGAAGACCGGCGGTCGTGCTCGCGGTTAATCTTCTGCATCTCAAGCGAGAAATCGAAATAAGAGACGGGCTTGACGATGAAATCCATGGCGTTGACCTTGTAGCCCTTTATCGCAAGCTGACCCATATTTGTGACGAAGATCAGAATTACGTTTTCGTCCACGCGGCGCAGGCGTTCGGCGGCCTCCATACCGTCGACGAGCGGCATCCTGATGTCCATGAACACGGCGTCGAACCCGGGGCTGTAACCGGAGATGAATTCCAGCCCGTTTGAATAGATAACCGCCTGGCACTTAACGCCCGATTCCTCCGCATATCGCATGACGTACCCGCGCAGCAGTTCTGCCTGATCCGCCTCGTTTTCCACTATAGCAATTTTAAGCATGATTATCGTTTTCCCCTGCAATACGCCCGCGCACTCGGCGCTGCGCCCGATCTGTCGGTTTTCTTAATTTTACCATAAGGCCGCGGCGATTGCAATACCAAAATCACAAAAAGCCCGCTTTGCGCACGATTTGCGCGCACTGCAAATTTACGCAGTCCGGCACGGCGTAAAACTCCCGCCGCGCACGCGCGGCGGGAGTTTTATGGGGTGGAGTTGAAATGAAAAACTTACGTGTAGATAATGTCAGTCTTCTTTGCGAGGGGAGCCCTTTGCAGCCTTCCTCGCCGCCTTTTCTTCGGCAACCTTGCGCTTTTCCTCTTGCTTCGCCTGATATTTTGCCTCCTCCTCTTCGAAGGAAAGCCCCTTCTTTTCGCACAGGGCCTTGAGCTCGGCGACGCGCGCGGCTTCGGCAAGGCGATCGGCCTCTTCCTCTTCGCGGCGCAGCCTCTCTTCAGGCTCAATCCACTCGATGCCGGCAGCTTCGGCCTCCGCCTTCTGGCGGGCAAGTATCTTTTCCTTGTCCTCGGCAATGAACTTTTCAACGCCGAAGAACAGCACTACTATCGCGGCAAGCGCATATGCGCCTGTCTCTATCCATATATACGCCACTACCGTTCCGTAAGAACCGATGCTGACTATGCCGTTAACTATACCCGTAGCCAACGGCACTGCCGCAATAAGTATGGCGCTGTACACCGACATGCCGAAACCATCGCAACGGAAACCATTCTTTGCCTCGATATGGTCGAGGCAGTCGGCGAGCATCGCGAGTATCATGTATCCCGCGGGCGCCGAACCGAGGCACTTTAAGGCTATGCCTATCGCGGCGGGCACGATGTCGTCGTAGAACAGTCCGGCTATCACGCCGCCTATCACGCCCACTATCATGCCTGCAAACACCACGGGGCGCTTTCCGAACTTGTTGCACAGCGGAGCCACGAACACTATGGCCACCGCCATGGGCACCGCGCCCACTATGCCGAGTATCGTCTGCATGTTGGCCCACTGCTCGCCGAATATTTCCAGCGTATAGTACTGCATTGAAGCATTCTTTATGGAGCCGGAGAGCTGATAGAGCAGATAGAACACTATGGTTATTACAAAGAACTTGTCCTTGAACAGCGCCCTCGCCTGCTCTTTCATCGAAGGGCCCTTCCTCCCGGGCAGGGCCTCTTCCCGGCCGTCGTCAGGCATCGCCTTTAACATGCTCTCTTCGGTGACGCGCTCGCGCGTGAAATAGTATTGCGCAAGGCAGCCGATAAAGGTCACTATGCCGATAACTATAAAGGTTATGAGATAACCGTTGGAGCCCGGCAGGCCTTCGCCCGTGGCCGACACCGCATTTTCGTTGGGGAACGGACCTGCAAGCGCGGCAAGTATCTGCGGGAAGATTATCGAACCCGCGCCCGCACCGCCGAGCACAGCCATGTTGACGAGCGAGGCGAGCAGCCCGCGCTGTTTGCCGTTGCGCGTGGATACGGGCACAAGCGCGCTGTTTGCCGTGTTATACAGCGGGAATGCCACCGCATAGAACAGGTTATATGCCACGGCAAGCCATACCATTTTGAAAACGGGGTTATCTATCGGCTGAATAAATATCAGTACGCTGGCGACCGCCACCGTAACCGCCGAAAGCAGTATATACGGCCTCGCTTTGCCCGCACGCGAGCGGGTGCGTTCGATTATCTGCCCCGCAATCAGGTTGCCAGCCACTATAAGTATGGCCGACACCATCGGGAAGATCGTGAGGAAGGCGTTTACGCCGGCGGTGACTTCACCGGCGAACAGCACTTCTTTGAAGTAGGTGTTCAGGTAAGTGCTCAGCAGGCTGTTTGCCAGCAGGCCGCAGAACGGACCCACGAGGTAGCCTATAAGCGCCTCCGGAAATATCTTAACGTTTGCCGATTTAACTTTAGTGGAAAGTACAGGATTATCGAATACGCTCTTCTTGCCGGCCATTATTCAGAAGCTTCCTCCCCGGACTTCTTCTTTTCCTTGGTGAGGAACTTGCCGAGTCCCCTGAAGAACTGGCCGTTGAATATCATGAGCAGACCCTCCATCTGCCTGCGCGACATGCCGCCGAACTTGGCAAGTCCCCTTACGGGCTGGTGCAGCACGCCCATTACCAGCGTGTTTGCCATGCCGCGGTTGCCGATGAGGCCCATGAACTTTATCGCAAAGCGGATCGCGCCCGAGAACAGCCTGCCCACCCATCTGCGGGAATAGCGGAGGTCTGCCACGGTGGCGTTTTCAGTTATTATCATCCTGTTGTGCTTATAGAAGTCGTAACCGCTTCTGGGTATCTCCCTGCCGAGCAGCTCCCTGAACTCGTCGTCGCCGATCTCGTCCACCTTGCCGCTGTAATAGGAAGGTAATTTGGCCATATCATAGGGGCATTCGGTCACGGTGCCCTCGCGCCCGATCTCCGTTTCAAGGCGTATATCGCGCGAGCTTGCGCCTATGCATATCTGATACGTTCCGCCTTCGATTTCCCACTTGTTTGTCTTTACGTCAAAGTAGCGGAAGGTCTTGTCGTCGAACGGGATGGTCACGCGCTTGCTTTCGCCCTTCATGAGTATGACCTTCTTGAAGCCCTTGAGCTCCTTTACGGGGCGGAATATGGCGCTGTCCTTTTTGCCGACGTAGAGCTGAGCTATCTCGGCGCCCGCCATGCTGCCGGTATTCTTTATGGTGAACGTTACGCCGTTTTCGTCTGCGGAGATGTCGGAATATTCGAACGTGGTGTAGGAGAGGCCGAATCCGAAGGGGTATTCCACCTTCTTTTCCGCCTTATCGAAATAGCGGTAGCCGATGTAGGGGCCCTCCCTGTATTCGCAGGTCATCTCCTTGCCGGGGAAGTAGCTCTCGCTCGCGCAGGGCGAAGTGGGCAGCGACCACGTTTCGGCAAGTTTGCCCGAAGGGTTTACCGAACCTGAGATGACGTCAAGCACGGAAGCCGCGCCCGCCTGGCCGGTGAGGCCGGCATACACTATCGCGTCTGCGTCCTGCGCCCAGTCCATATAAACGGCGCTGCCGCAGGAGAGCACCACAACGACCTTGAGCCCCGCAGCCTTGAGCGCCCTGTAGGTCTCTATCTGGTTTGCAGGAACGGAGAGCGACTGCCTGTCGAGGCCCTCTGCCTCGCTGTATTCGTCGAGGCCGGCAAAGAACAGAGTGACGTCGGCCTTCTTTGCAAGCTCTACGGCCGCCTTTACGTCGGACGCGCTCTTCTTGCCGTAGCGCTTGAAACCCTCGGCAAATCCTATCATCTTAAAGGGATACACGCGCGCGTCGTCGAGCACGCACTCGAGTTTGGTGGGATTTACTATAGAGGATCCCGCGCCCTGATAGCGGGGCTTGCGGGCAAAGTCGCCCACGAGCGCCACCCTGGTTTCGGGCGCAAGGGGCAGTATGCCGTCGTTTTTGAGCAGCACAACGCATTCGTCGGCGATGCGCTTTGCGAGGTCGTGGTGAGCTTCAACATCGAAGGGTTTGCCCTTTTCGCCGCGGGTAGTCGTTTCGATGAGGTCGAGCACGCGGTTTACGCACTCGTCCACATACCTGATGTCGAGCCTGCCCTCTTCCACCGCCTTCACGACGTCGTCTGCGCCGTAACGGCAGCCGGGCATCTCGATATCGCTGCCGGCTATCGTGGAGGCCACCTTGTTGTTTGTGCCCGCCCAGTCGGATACGACCACGCCGTCGAAGCCCCAGTCGTCGCGCAGTATCTCGCGCAGGAGGTGCTCGTTTTCATCGGCGAACTTGCCGTTGACCATATTATAGGCAGACATTATTGCATGGGGCTTGCCCTCCTTGACGGCTATCTCGAAGCCGGTGAGGTATATCTCGCGCAGGGTGCGCTCGTCCATCACCGAGTCGGTGACCATGCGGCGCTCCTCCTGGCTGTTGGCCGCAAAGTGCTTTATGCACGAAGCGGTGCCGTTCTTCTGAATGCCGCGCACATATGCCGCGGCCATCTTGCCTGCAAGGTAAGGATCTTCGGAAAAGTATTCGAAGTTCCTGCCGCAGCGGGGGTTGCGCTTCATGCACAGTCCGGGTCCGAGCAGCATGTTTACGTCCTGCGCGGCGCACTCTTCGCCGAGCGCCTCGCCCACCTCTTCGGCGAGCTCGTCGTTCCAGCCCGAAGCCATGGAGACCGCGGTGGGGAAACACGTTGCCGGTATGCTGGCGTTCAGGCCGAGATGGTCCGAGGCCGCAGCCTGCTTTCTCAGTCCGTGAGGGCCGTCCGAAAAGAATATCGAAGGAATCCCGAGTTCTTCGTAGCCCTGGGTGCTCCAGAAGTCCTTGCCCGTAAGCAGGTCTGCCTTCTGGCGTAATGTAAGTTTTTTAATGACTTCTTCTCTGTTCATCTGTCTGCCCCTGAATTTTATTTTTTGGATAAGGCTGAAATATACGCATGGCCTTTTGTGAATGGCTGCCTTTACCGTACCCGCGGCAATGAAAGCCGTTCACAAAAAAATATTATCCCTATCATCGTTTATTTTATCACGCACCCGCGCGAATTTCAAGCATTTTTACATAAATTGTACGTTCAAAGACTTATATGTGACAAATTTTTATATGAAACCCGCACATGCGGCACGAACTGCACCCGGCGCGGCGCGAACTGCAACATATAAAAAGTAACCCACCCGCCTAGCGGGTGGTTCTTCATTTTCGGGCATAGCCCTTGTTTACTAGTCCGAGCGCCACGCGCTCATTTGTCGACCTGCCAGTCGCTGCGCTTATTCCTTGCTACCCGTAAACGGGTCCTCAGGGTAATCAATACTCAACTGCATATTTTCCTTGTCTTTCTTTAATTGGTTTTTTATGTACTCCTTGATTACCTGAGTATTCTTGCCTGTCGTGTCTACATAGTAGCCACGACACCAAAATTCTCGGCACCTGTATTTAAACTTTGCTGTTCCAAATTTTTGGTAGATTATTAAACTACTCTTGCCTTTCAAGTATCCCATAAACCCGGATACACTTATCTTGGGTGGTACCATTACAAGCAGATGTATGTGGTCTATTGCTATTTCCCCCTCTATTATTTCTACTCCTTTCCACTGGCATAACTCCCGTATTATTCCCATTATCGCTTTCCTGTGGCTTTCATAAAATATTTTGCGTCTGTACTTCGGCGCAAACACTATGTGATACTTGCAATTCCATTGCGTATGTGATAATATTTTCTTGTCATTAGAATTCATTTCTTTTGTCCTCCGTTTTGTTATTTTTTTTGCAACTGGCAGGTCACATTACCATTCTAACAAAACGGAGTTTTTGTTTCAATACCACCTCGGCAAAAGCCTACTACTGAACCCCCGGACTATCCGGGGGTTTTCTTTATACAAAAAGGTCTGCGCCCCGCGGCTTTTGCCGCGGGGCGCAGACACAAACGTATTATTTAGGAGTTTTTGATGTGCAGATTATTTTTTATAGAATAATATTTTTTACTTTGAGATTTCTCGACTGCGGCTTACGCCTACGCTCGTAAGGAGCGAAAGCGACGGAATAGCGATTGCTACCGTCAGGTCAATCGCGTC
>DVIK01000004.1 GCA_018711385.1 Candidatus Coproplasma avistercoris | reverse complement strand
TATTTCTCGTCAAAAATCAACCATTTGTTGTGACAGAGCCTATGTAATATATATTATAGCCGTATTTGCGCGATTTGTCAATATGTGTGTTTTTTCGGAGTCTGCGTTATTCGGGGTGCGGCGGGGAACGGTCAGAATTGTCTTGCGTTTGCGGCCGCGCGGTGTTAAAATATATGCGTCAGACCAACGGAGGGAACCATGAAACTTAAAACAGAGGTGAGCTCGCAGTCGGAAGGGGAGGGGTACGGCGGGGTGCAGTACGTAGCCGCCGTGCGCGGCGAGTATGTGCTGGACGGCATATTCAAGCTGCACTTCTTCCGCATAATAATCGACGACGTGATAGGCGACGCGCTCTGCTTCCGCCTGATGGAAGGGTCGCAGCCGCACTACTTCGTGCTCGAGGGAGCGGGCGACAGCGCCGTGTTCGAGCGTGAGACGCCGGTATCGAGCGATTTTTTCCGATTTACGCTTGAATAGGGCGGTATTTGCCGCATATGTTGCGTTCAATTTCCCGAAAGTAAATTTGAAAACGAGGTCATGCATGAAAGAGAGAATGAAGATCGCGATTGTGGACAGGTGCACTGTCTCGACGGGGGATATGGATTTTTCCGCCATAGAGGCGCTGGGCGACGTGAGTTTTTACGACCTGCTCACTCCGGAACAGCTCGTCGCGGCGGCGAGGGATGCCGATGTGTTGCTGGTCAACAAGGCGGAGGTGACGCGGGGACTGATAGCGGAGTGCCGCAGGCTGAAATATGTGGGCACTTTTTCCACGGGCTACAACAACATCGACCTTGCGGCGCTCTCCGAAAGGGGCATAGTCTGCTGCAATGTGCCCGGATATTCCACCGGCGCGGTGTGCCAGCATACCTTTGCGCTGCTGCTGATGTTCCTCGGCAAGACCGATAAATACGCCGCGTCCGTCGCCGCGGGCGACTGGAAGCTAAGCAAGTCGTTCTGCTATATGCCGTGGGCAATGAGCGAAGTGCAGGGCAAGACGTTCGGCGTGTACGGCTACGGCGGCATAGGCAGAGCGGTGGCGAAGGTGGCGGAGGCGTTCGGCATGCGCGTCATAGTGCACACCCGCTCCGTCCCCAAAGATTGCCCCTACGAACTTGTGGAAAAGAGTGAGATATTTCAAAGGAGCGACTTTCTGTCCTTCCACTGTCCGCTCACCCCTCAGACGGCGGGCATAATAAACGCAGATACGCTCGCGCTGATGAAGAGGGACGCCGTCATAATCAACACGGCGCGCGGCGGCCTTGCCGACGAGAGCGCGCTTGCCGCGGCGCTGAACGGCGGACGCATAGGCGGCGCCTGCCTCGACACCCTCGCCCGCGAACCGATGAGCGCGGATAATCCGCTGTACGGCGCGCGCAATTGCATCATAACCCCGCACATAGCGTGGGCGCCCTCGGAGACGCGCGGCCGGCTGGTGCGCATAGTGGCGGAAAATCTTGCCGCATTCATTGCGGGCAGGCCGCAGAACGTTGTAAACGCGCAGGCGGGCGTTTAGCCGCGCCTGCAGAAAAAGAAAACGGACGGCAGGATTGCCGTCCGTTAAATTTTTGCAATTATTTATGCCTGCCTGCCGAGCACACCCTCGACCTCTGCAAGCCTGAACTCCCATGCGCCGAGGCTGTAGCTCAGCGGCTGGTAAAGGCGCAGCATGGTGGCGCGGTAGGTGTTGTTGCGTTCGTCCTCCACGGCGGCGTACCATGCCGTGCGCGTCACGCCCCTGCCCGAGGACGCCCCGATGGATACGGGGTAATAGAAAATGTTGCTGCCTGCGTCTGCCTCGGTGGTTTCCACAGCGTCTTCCGAAGGGGGCTCGCCGTATGCCGCGGTCAGCGCCGAAATTATGTCGGCGTCGTCCGTGGCGTCAAGTTCTCCGCGACTGCCCGCCGAAACGTTCACCGTGCTCACGCCGCCGTCGGCGGGAATGAGCAGGTTGAGCGCCGCGCCGAAGTTTTCGGAGAGGCTGAGTCCTCGGATGACTGTATAAAGGGTGTTGTTGTCGAACACCGCGCCGGGGTCGGAATCGAGCGAAACGGTTTTTACCTCGGCCTCGCCGCCTGCGGGCGAATAGGTTATCTCCGCCTCGGTGCCGTAGGGGCTGTAGCTCACTTCGTATTCATAGTCGAGCTGTTCGCACATCTCGTCCGCGGAGGAGGGGGAAATGGATTTGGGCACGGTGGTCACCGCGTCCTGGGTGCTGTAAACGGGCTGCAGCCCGTCGCCCGAGGAGCGGAAGTAAGTCTCCGTTACCATGCTGTCGGAAAACCGCACGGCGGTGCTTTCGTCGTCGCCGTAAACATATTCGCCGCTTATTTTAAGCTCTGTTTTAAGGACGTAGACGGTCTCCACGGTGCCGTCCAGGCGGGCCTTCAGCTCGCTGCTGTCGGGCAGGGCCGCCGCGTCGTCCGCCGTAAGGCGGTACTTCTCGTTCACCCTCTCGTCGCTCCAGTCGAAGCCCGTCGCGTAGAAGGTCGTGCGGAAGTAGTGCGCGTTCTCGCCCGAGGCGAAGTCCTCGCCGTCGGTGAAGTAATTCACGCTGTAAACGGCGTTGCCCGCCGCTTCGGCGTCGGCCGTTATCTCGTAGAGCAGCACTTCGTTCTGCCTGCCGTTCTGTTCGGGGTCGGTCGCCGAGGGCTGGAAGCTGTCGAAGTTGGAGATATACCAGAACGAGTCGACCACAAGCCCGCGGCTCGCCGCCGCACAGCCCGAAACGCCCGCCATGCACAGTGCGGCAGCGCATGCGGCCGCCGCCGCGATTACCTTTACTTTTTTATTCATAAGATTCCCGTGATTTTGTATTTGCGATTAAACGGAAACATTATACCATATTTTTTTGCGCTTGTAAAAACTTTTGCGGCAAAATTACCGCTAAAAAAATTAAAAAAGTGTGCGCCGCGGTGCCTTTAAGGGACACAAAGTGTGCTATAATACAGTCATGAACATCTCGGTGATAGCTCCCGCGCTCGGAGAGGCGCTGGAGGAACTCAAAAAATACGTCGCCCGCAACGAAGAGGCGGGCAGACGGACGGTCGTCTTCTGCGAAGACAGGCTCACTCTGGTGGCGGAGCGCGCCGTTTGCGCGGCAGTGGGCGGCACCTTCTCCGCGGCGGTATATACCCTTGCGCGCTTTCTTTCGCAGGAGGGCGGGCAGCAGGAAAAGCTGCTTTCCAGCCGCGGCTCGGCCATAGTCATACGCGGAATTACGGAGCGCTGCCGCGACAGATTGCGGCTGTTCGGCAAGCTCTCCGCCGCCGCGGCGGCGGGCGCGGTGTACGACACCATAGCCCTTTTATACTCCTCGGGCATCTCCGCGGAGGAGATCTCGGCCGCGCGCACGGGCGGGCTGCTTTCTGACAAGCTGCACGACATCGCGGTCATCTATTCGGAATACGCCTCCTTCCTTGAAGAGAGCGGCATGCTCGACAGGAACGTCTATCTGCGGCTGCTGCCCTCGGTGATAGAGGGGAGCGAAAAGATAAAGGGGGCTGACGTGATATTCCTCGGCTTCCAGGCGTTCACAGGCACCGTGGGCGAGTGTGTAAAGGCGTGCATGCGCACGGCGGCAAACACCTGCGGCATATTCGTGGGCGGCGCGCCCGACATCTACGCCAACGAGGCGCCCGCGCAGTTCGAGGGCTTCACCCGCGGGCTGGGCGGATGCAAAACGGTCACGCTGCCCTCGGCGATGTGCGCGGAGGCCGAGCGCATCAGACGCAATCTTTTCGAACCTTCGGCATTCCGCGGCAGCCCGGTGCCCACGGGCAGGGTGCACGTGTTCGAGGCGGCGGACGAGAACGAGGAGCTGGAATTTATCGCGGCCTCCATAAAGAAGTTCGTCTGCGGGGGCGAGCGCTACTTCCGCATCTCGGTGATGCTCGCCGATGCCGAGGGCATGCGCCCGACGCTTGCAAGGGTGTTTTCGCAGTATAAAATACCCTATTACATAGACGAACGGCGGCCGCTTTCCGAACACGCGCTCTCGGAGTTTTTGTGCGGGTTTTTAGAGTGCGCCGCAGGCGGTTGCGCGCCCGACGACGTAGACGGGGTGCTGGCGAGCCCGCTGTTCGGTCTTACAAAAAAAGAGCGCGACATATGCCGCAATTACCTTGCAAGGTGCGCCTGTTACCGCGGCGGCATAAAGCGCGAGCCGCGCGCCGATATCTGCGATCGCCTCGGCTTCGACGCGGATATCGTGGGCGCCGTGCGCGCCCGCTTTTTAACGGCGCTTTCAAAGCTGCCCGCGCGCGCGGCGACCTCCGACGGCTGGGCGGAGGGCGTGCGCAAAATCGCAGAGTATTTCGAGTGCGAAAAGCAGCTTGAAAAGCTGAAAGAGCGCTATTCCGCCGAATACCCCGCCCGCGCCGAGTTCAACGGCAGGGCCTACGAAGGGGTGATCTCCGTGCTGGAAGAGACGGCGGAGCTCGGCCTCGGCGCGCAGTACACCGCGCGCGAATATAAAAAACTGCTTGCAAGCGGGCTTGCGGCGGCAAAGATATCGCTCATACCTCCCAAGTGCGACGCCGTGTTCGTGGGCGACATCTCCTTTACGGTGAACGCCGGTTCGGACGTGGTGTTTGCCGCGGGGCTTACCGACGCCGTGCCCGGCGCGGGTGCGGACACCGCCCTGCTCACCGACAGGGAGATAGGCGCGCTCGAGGCGGTCAACATCAACATATCCCCCAAGATAGCGCAGGTAAACGGCCGCCGCCGCGAGACGGTCGCGCTCAATCTGTGCGCGTTCAGGGAGCACCTGTATGTAAGTTACCCGCTGCTCTCGGGCGGGGAGGAAAAGGTGCGCAGCGAAATAGTCTCCTATATCCTCGCACTGTTTGCAAACTCTGCCGGAAGGCCGCTCGTTCCCGTCACCGGGCGCGCCGTCGGGGCCTCGGGCAGGGCGCTGCCCTACTATTGCAGCGAACCGGTGCCCGCGCTGAGGATGCTTGCGGGCGGAAGCCTTTCGCCGGGGATAAATTCCGCGCTGTATAAGGTGCTCAAAGAAGGCGGCTTTGCAGCCGAAGCGGAGAGCGTCGTAAGCCGGGCGCGGACAAAACAGCCCATAAAGAACGGCAGAAAACTGTTTGCCGGCGGCGGGAACGTTTCGCCCACGCTGCTCGAAACTTACTTTTCCTGCCCGTACCTCAATTACGCGCGCGAAGGGCTTAAACTCTCCGAACGGCAGGAGGGCGCGCTGCGCCCGCTCGACACGGGCAATTTCATACACGAGGTGCTGCGGCAGTTTGCCGGAATACAGCTGCCCGCAAGCGAAGGGGAGGCAAGGAGGTGCGCCGCGAATCTTGCCGAAGAGACGCTTTCCCGCCCCGAATTTTCCTCGCTTGCGCAGGGCGCGGGCGGCGACGTGACCGCAGGCCGCCTGAAAACAGAGGCGGAGGAGGTGTGCGCGGGCGCTTACAGACAGCTTATCGCCTCGAACTTCCGCGTGCGCGACGTCGAAAAGTGGTATTCCGTGCCGCTGCTTAAAGACGTGAACGCCGGCGGCAGGATAGACAGGGTGGACGAGTGCGGCGACCTCGTGCGGGTCATCGACTATAAGACGGGCACCGCCGAAGCCGACCCCAACGACTACTACGCGGGCGTAAAGCTGCAGCTGCCGTTCTATCTCATGGCGGCATCGCAGGGCAAGCGCCCCGCGGGGGCATACTATTTCCCCGCAAACATTGATTTCAGGGATGACGACGGCGGCGACTTCACCCTCGAGGGATTCATGGACTCGGGCGAATACGTGGTCGGCAATTCCGACACCACCGTGCAGAAAAAGCAGCGCAGCAGATTTTTCAATGCCTATCTTGGCGGCAGGCAGCTCGCGGGCAACGTCAAGCAGGAGGACTTTGCCGACTTCATAAGCTATTCCGCCCTCATCGCGCGCAGCGGCGCCGAGGAGATGTTCTCGGGCAACATAGCGCCCTCTCCCTACGGCGAAACGTGCAAGTACTGCAAGATGGGCGGCATGTGTGGCTTTGCCGAGGGTGTGGACCAACTTTCGCGCAAGGTCAAAAAGGTGACCTGCGCCGAGATAGCAGAGGCCGCAAGGCGCAAAAAGGAGGAGTGATATGCCCGATAAGGCTACGCCCCAACAGCGGGCGGCGATAGAAAAGCAGGGCAGGGTGATAGTTTCCGCCTCGGCGGGCAGCGGCAAGACGTTCGTGATGATCCGCCGCCTTGCAGACTATGTGGAGGGGGGCGGCGACCTCGACGAGGTGCTCGCCGTCACGTTCACAAAAAAGGCCGCCGCGCAGATGAAGGAGAAGTTGCGCGCCGAGCTGATAAAGCGCGCCGACGACGGCGACGCCGAAGTGCGCGCGCACATAAAAAAGCAGCTTTCCAAGATAGCTTCCGCCAACATAAGCACCATACATTCCTTCTGCGGCTACCTGCTGCGCGTCTATTTCTACCTGCTGGACATAGACGGCTCGTTCGAGATAGTCTCGGAGGACGCGGGCGCGCAGGCTACGCTGCGTTCGCGCGCGATGGACGGGCTGTTCGAAGAGCTGTACGAGAGCGGCGACGAGGGCTTTTTGTACCTTCTGGAGCGCTACACCAAAAAGCGCTCGGACGAAAACCTGAAAAAACTGGTGGCGGCCGCCTATGACGACGCGCGCAACCTGCCCGCGTACAGGCAGTTCCTCACCCGCGCGCAAGGCGGCCGTGACGAGCGTTCGTTCAACGATATATGCGGTGCAATTCTGGAATACGGCAAAAAGGTGTATGCCGAGCTGATAGCCGAAACGGAGCAGTTCTGCCTTGAATTTCCCGACATGGAGGAGGGGTATAAAAGGGTTGCGGGCGAGATGCTCGACATTTTGCGCTCGGCGGCCTCGCGCAGCGACCTGTTCGATCCCCTTCCGCCCTTTACAACCTCGCGCAAGCCCACTAAAAAGGGGGAGGGCAGCGAGTTCGACGACCGCTTTTCCGAGCTGAGAAAATACGCCAAGGATAAGTACGACGGCCTTCTGAAGGGGCTTTCGGACAGACAGACCGAGCTGGACATGTTCCTTGAAAGCGGCAGGTGCGCTGCGGAGTTCGACAGGCTGCTGCTGGCGTTCGACGACGCATATTCCGCGGTCAAGCGCGAAGAGGGCAAGCTCGATTACGGCGATCTGGAGCACCTGACGTTAAGGCTTCTGGATATGGACGGCATGGGCGAAGAGGTGCGCTCGCGCTTTAAGCGCGTGTTCGTGGACGAATATCAGGACGTCAATCCCGTTCAGGAGCGCATAATCACGCTCGTCGGGGGCGAAAACCTGTTCCTCGTCGGCGACGTAAAGCAGGCCATCTACGGCTTCCGCGGTTCGCGCTCGGAGTATTTTACGCGCAAGGCCGAAGAATTTTCCGCGTTCGGCGGCTCTCTGCTGCTGCCGCACAACTTCCGCAGCGCGCCCGAGGTGATAGATTTCGTCAACGGCTCGTTTTCGCAGCTGATGCGCCCCGATACCTGCGGCATAGACTACCGCGGCGAGGGGGCCATGATCACGGGCGGCGGCTATCCGGAGGGCAGCGGCGGGGCATACCTGCACCTTTTCGGCAAGGAGGAGAAGGAGAAGACGGAGGCGGACGGCGTGTATTCCGTGCTGCGCGAAGGGCTCAAAGCCAGGCCGCAGACGCTTGAAGGGGGCGCCGTGCTGCAGGTGGTGCTGCGCGAACTTTCGGGCACCTTATTCGATCCGGAACAGGGCAAAGAGCGCAGGGTGGAGCCGGGCGACATCTGCATACTCACCCGCAAGCGCGACAACAGCTCTGCCGCGGGCATATACCGCGCGCTCACGGGGGCGGGTCTGCCCGTTTCGGGCGCACAGGGCGGCAACGTGTGCGACCTGCCCGAGGTAAAGCAGCTCATCGACATACTTTCTTTCATCGATAACGGCGAGCAGGATATCCCCCTCGCCTCGGCGATGCTCTCGCCCGCGGGCGGGTTCGACGAGGACGAGCTTGCAGCCATCCGCATAGCCTTTGCGCGCGAAAAGGGGCTGTCGTTCCGCGAATGTTGCAGTAAGTTTGCCGCCACATATCCGGGGCCGATCACAAAAAAAATAGAGCTTTTCAACGAGCGCATGGAGCGTTACCGCGGGCTTGCCGAGCTGTTCGGCGCGGGCACCGTGACAGACGCCGTACTGCGCGATACGGCGCTGGAGGCGGAGTACTACCGCGACGGCGGCAAAAAACTGAAGAACGTGCGCAGGCTGGCGCAGGCGGCATACACCCCAACGGGCGAGCTGAGCGTAAACGAGTTTCTGCGCAGGCTCAAGGCGGGCGGATACGACGTGGAGCTGCCCGAACCGGGCGGCGGCGACAGCATAAAGGTAATGACGATGCACTCTTCCAAGGGGCTGGAATTCCCCATAGTCATCCTTGCCGACGTCATGCGCCCCTACCGCGGCAGGGAAGACGGCTCGCTGCCGCTGAGCGACAAATTCGGCTTCGCGCACAAATATTTCGACCTCGGCCGCAGGGTGTGCAGGCCCACCGTGCTCGGCAGGCTGTGCAGGCTGGAGGGCGCCCGCGAAGAGGTCAGAAACGAAATGAACCTTTTATATGTGGCGTGCACGCGCGCAAAGTACCGCCTGCACGTAATGTCGCAGGAGGAAGTGCGCTTCAACCGTTACCGCGTGGCTTCTGCCGCCAATTACGCGCAGATGCTCGATTTTTCCCTGCTGCGGCGGGAGGAGACGGATGAGGAATACATTTCCGAACAGCCCTCGCCCGTGCTCATAACAGCGCCTGACGAACAGGCATACGAGGCGCTCAAAAGCAAATTCATGCCTGCATATGCCTTTGCGGACAGCATCGATCTGCCTGTAAAGACCTCAGCCACGGCGGTGATGAAGCTGTTCGACGACGAGCCCGCCGAGGCGGTGGAGCTCTTCCGCGAGGACGAGGGCGGAGGGGCGGACGCGCAGACGGGCACGGCCTACCACAGGTTTCTGCAGCTGTGCGACTTTGCCGTAAAGGATAAGGAGGGCATAGCGCGCGAAATAGCCGATATGGCGGCCTCGGGCGCGCTCGGCGACGGCCAGGCGGAGCTCATCGACGCGGACAACCTTGCAAAGATACTCTCCATGCCCTGCTTCGGGCGGACGGAGGGCGCGCAGTCGTGGCGCGAGCGGGCGTTTCTGTGCGCTCTGCCCGCAAGCAGCTTTTTAGAGAGCGCGGCGGAGGACGACGTGCTCGTGCAGGGCGCGATAGACCTGCTGTGCGTAAAGGGAGAATACGCTGCCATAATCGACTACAAGTATTCGGGCAGGCCGCGCGCGCAGCTTGCGGCAAAGTATGCAAGGCAGCTGGAGCTTTACCGCCTCGCCGTGCAGAAGATATTGAAGCTCCCGCGCGAAAACACGCACGCTTACATTGTCAACATCAAGGGCCTCTACGAAATAGATCTCGGGTAAAAATAAAAGTCCCGCGGCGCGGGACTTTTATTTTAATTGAACGGCAGATATATGGCGGTCAATGCAGTTTTATACCCTGCCGAACAGGCGGAAACGGCGCGCGGGCGCGGCGCTCTTTGCCATACTGTAAGGGAATAAAACGAACGCGCCTTTAAGCGCGTCTTTTGCATGCCTTAGCGTTCATCGTCGTTGCAATACCGCAGAGAGTATTGCTGCCTCCTCTTCGCGCCAATTCA
>DVIK01000047.1 GCA_018711385.1 Candidatus Coproplasma avistercoris | reverse complement strand
TGCACGCCGTTGCAGCACGTTTCGCCCACGGCGTACAGCCTGTTCATAGTAGTCCTGCCCTCGAGGTCGGAGCGGATGCCTCCCATGAAGTAGTGCTGCGCGGGCACCACGGGTATGCACTCGCGGAACACGTCGTAGCCCTCGTCGAGGCAGCGCTGCACTATCGAGGGGAAATGGCTTATCACCTCCTCCCTCGGGATGGGGCGCATGTCCAGCCAGACGTGTTCGGTGCCGTCCTTCTTCATCTGCGCGAGGATATTGCCGGTGACCACGTCGCGCGGCTGCAACTCGTCGCAGAATCGCCTGAAATTTTTATCGAGCAGCACGGCGCCCTCGCCGCGCACGCTCTCCGAGATGAGGAACCGCCTGCCGCGCTCCTTTGTATAGAGCGTGGTGGGATGGATCTGAATGTAGTTTATGTGGTCGACCGCGACGCCGTGGCTGAGGCAGACGGCAAGCGCGTCGCCGGTGAGTATTCTGAAATTGGTGGAGTTTTCGAACACGCCGCCCAGGCCCCCCGAAGCGAGCACCGTGTAGTCGGCAAACAGCCTGTAAAGTCTGCCGTTTTTGCTGTCCTTTGCCACTATGCCGAGGCACTCGTTGCCGCTGCAGATTATGTCGACCATAGTCACATAGGGCACGACGAACACGTTGCTCAGCGAGCGCACTTTGCGCATGAGCTGGGTGGTTATCTCCCTGCCGGTGCAGTCCTCGTGGAAGCAGATCCTCGGGCGGGAATGGCCGCCCTCGCGCGTGTAGGCGAGCGAACCGTCGGGGCTGCGGGCAAAGCGCACGCCGCAGGCGATGAGGTCGTCGATGAGCTCCTGCGAGTTTCTTATCATACAGTCGACCGTGGCAGGGTTGTTCTCGTAGTGGCCGGCGCGCATGGTGTCTTCGAAGTAGCCCTTATAGTCGGCCTCGTCCACCAACCTGCAGATGCCGCCCTGGGCGAGGTAGCTGTCCGATTTGTCGGGGGTGTCCTTGCAGATTATGAGTATCTTTTTGTCCCTTGGCAGGTTGAGCGCGCAGTTGAGCCCTGCAACGCCCGCGCCCACGATTATAACGTCGTAATACTTTTCAAGCTCTATCATAAAACCTCCGGAATGGCCCGCCGCGATATGAAAAACGCCGCGGCTGCGAAGCCGCGGCGATCTTAGCCGTTCGGGCGGTAACAGCGGTCGGAAATACACCGTCCCCGCGACCAACCCCGAAAGAACAGACACACGGCAGGCAATACACCTGCGCCGCTGCCGCTCCGAGTTGCGGAAAGCTCCGCCCCTTAAACGACGGGCAATACACCCGCATCCTTTAAGGTTGAGCTTAGTTTACACTAAAACTTTACACCTGTCAAGTCATGTGTAAAGTTTTTTGAAAAATTTTATTTTGAAACTTTTTAACACTTTTATGACATCCGTTAAACTTCCCGCCGCGCGCCGGGCGACTTTTTTCGCCGCAAGCCGACAAAAGAGCGCGCGCATGCGCGCCCGCGGACGGAGTATGATATAAAAAACAGATCACGGAGGAACTATCATGAAACTTTCCGAACTGTTCGGCAGGGAGGTCACCACCAAAGAGGGCGACAGGCGCGGCTGGGTGCGCGGGGTGCTGGGAAAGTCGGGCGTGCCGCGCTTTTTGCTGTGTTTCGACAAGGACGAGCGCGAATTCGATATCGACCTTGACCCCGCGCGCATACTGTGCGGGCAGATCGTGTACGAGGACGCTGCGGCGGCAAAGCGGGAATGCGTACCGCTGAGGCTGGGCGCGCCCGCCTTTTCCGCGGGAGGAAAATTCCTCGGCTTTCTCGCCGAAATAGAATATGCCAAAAACTCCGCGCGCTGCACGATAGGCAGGAAAAAGTTCCGCGCGGAGAATGTCGCGTTCGGCGACGTGCTTATAGTTGAACTGCCGCGCACGCTAAAACAGGACGTGACGGACGGCGGCGGCACCGTGCTTAAAAGGGGCACGGTGCTCAGCGACAGGGCGCTCGAACGCGCGGCCGAAGCGGGGCAATACGTTCAGGCGCAGCTTAAAAGCATTTAGAGCCCGTACTTTGCCATGAGCTTGAGAAGACTGTTGAAACTTTCGTTAAGTCTTTCGTTATCCTCGGGTGAGAGCTCCCCTTTGGCTTTAAGAAAGGTGAGCGCCGACTTTATGCGTTCGGTCTCCTGCCTGTCGCCCTTGCCAAGGCCCTTCGAAAGCAGCTTTTCCGTTACGGAGAGCGCGTGTTCTGTACGCACGCTCGGCTTTGCGGGGCGCGCCTCTGGCGTGAAGCAGTCGGCGGGAGGCGAGGGCTGCGCGGCGACGCGGGCGGCCTTCCCTCGTTTCGGGCGGGAGAGCAGCACGATAAGCCCGTATAAAAGATAGCCGACGCACCAGAACGCCGCAGCAAGCAACAGCGAGAAGGATACGGGGTACTTCATCAGCGCGAACGCCAGCGTGACGACGGCAAAGGCGTTCACCAGCGCGCAGAAGGGGCGCTTGCCGCTACGGCGGAACGCAGGACTCGCCAGCGCGAGCACTATAGTTGCGGCGGAGAGCAGCGCAAACGCGCCCCAGCACGCGAGGATGGCGGCCTCTGCCTGCAGCGAGGACACCGCATTGTATGCACTTTGAAAAAATTCAGCCATAGTCAGACTGAATTATAGCCTTACAGCCGCGCAAACGGGCGGATATATTGCCGAAACAACGCGTATTTTGTCGCATGTGCCGTTGACAGCCGCGCGCGCAGGTGATATACTGAAAAAAATGCAACGCGAGGTAATGCAAAGTGCAATACGAAAGGCTGGAAAAGGGAAAGACGCCCGTGCTTGCGGTGTGCTACGACTTCGACCGCACGCTTACGCCGGGCGACATGCAGGCGCAGGGCTTCATACAGTCTGTAGGCGCCGACGTGAACGAGTTCTGGAAACAATCGAACGAGTTTGCGATAAACAACGACATGGACATGAACCTTGCCTATATGCTTGCCATGGTGAAGCGGGCGCGCGGCAAATTTTACGTTACGCGCGAGGCGCTTAAAAGCTACGGCGCAAAAATAAAACTTTACGAGGGCGCAGAGGGCTGGTTCGACCGCATAACCGGATACGGCAGGCAGCGCGGTATAGCCGTGGAGCACTACGTGATCTCCTCGGGAATAAAGGAGATGATAGAGGGCACCGCCGTCGCGGGAAAGTTCAGAAAAATTTATGCAAGCTCGTTCGCCTACGACGAATACGGCGCGCCCGAGTGGCCCGCGCAGACGATAAACTACACCAACAAGACGCAGTTTCTGTTCCGCATCGAAAAGGGCTGCCTGGACATAAACGACCACGAGGGCGTGAACAGGTATATCCCGCCCGAAAAGCTGCGCGTTCCGCTGAGGAACATGGTGTATATAGGCGACAGCGACACCGACATACCGTGCATGAAACTTGTGAATTCCTCGGGCGGGCACGCGATAGGAGTGTACGACCCCGAGGGCAGCAAGGACAAGGTTTACAGGCTGATGGCAAACAACCGCATAAGGTACTACGCCCCCGCAGACTACCGCGAGGGAAGCAGGCTGGACCTTCTTCTGAAGGCCATAATAGACAAGACCGCCGCATACGAGCGGCTGGAAAGCGAGCACGTGCGCGATCTCGAGCAGATGCGCTCGGCAGGATACGACGATTAAAGACTGCGCCGCCGCGGACCCCGCGGCGGCGCACATTTTATTCATTTATCCGACTTCGGCCGCTCCGCCCGAGCTGCCGCCCCTCTTTTGTTTGCGGCGGCGCTTTATAAAGCCTGCAAGGTGCACGAACACCGCGCGGACGGGGCGGCAACGATGCGCAAAACGCACATTCCGCGGCGTAAATTTTAAGCATTGTTCCGCCGCCGCACTTGCAAAGCGCGCGAGATTATGGTAAAATGCAGAATATAGCATACGGGAGAATTTATTATGAAGATAGTATTCACAGGCGATTCGATTACTGACAGCGGCCGCAACCGCGAGGACGGCAAGTCGCTCGGGAGCGGCTACGTAAAGATACTTGCCGACAAGCTCCGCCCCATATACCCCGACACCGACATAGAGCTTGTAAACAGGGGCGCGAACGGATATGAGATACACGACCTGCTGGAAAACGTGCAGCGCGACGTGTTGGACCTGCACCCCGACGTCGCCGTAATACTCATAGGCATAAACGATTTAAGGCACAAATTCACCTATGAAAGGGAGCTCGACCTCGAAAAGCTCGGCAGCGATTACAGGCAGTTGCTGACCACGATAAAGGGGGCGGGGATAACGCTCATATGCCTTGAACCCTTCCTGCTGCCCGCGCCAGACAAGCTGCGCATGCGCCCGCTGTTCAACAGGCAGCTCAAAGTAATGCGCGAGGCGGCGCTGGAGATAGCCGACGAGTTCGTGGCATACGACGAGATGTTCAACGGGCTGACCGAATCCATACGCTACACCGAATATTCCGCCGACGGAATACACCCCACGCACAGGGGCTCGCGCCTGATAGCCGACAATGCCATAAAGGCGATAAGAAAGCACCTCAAATGACGTTCGGACGCTTTCCGCCATAAAAAACAAAATCCTCACCGCAACGGCCGCGGTGAGGATTTTTATTGCGGTTTTTAGCTGTAAAGCTGTTTTCACCTGCGGGCGGCGCCCGACTTTGCCGCAGCAACGGCCACGGCCTGAGCCACCGCCACGTGCGCGCCCTTATCGTAAGCGTAGGGCAGGATGAAGTCTGCGGAGAGCTTGTCGCCCACGTAGTCCGCTATCGCGCGGGAGGCGGCGAGCATCATCTCGAAATTGATATCCTTTGCGCGCACGTCCAGCGCGCCGCGGAACAGCCCGGGGAACACGAGCACGTTGTTTATCTGGTTGGGATTTTCCGAAGAACCGGTGCCCACCACCGCCGCGCCGGCCTCAAGCGCCGCCTTGCGCGAGATTTCCGGCACGGGATTGGCGCAGCTGAACACTATCGCGCGCGGAGCCATGCTCTCCACCATCTCCCTGCTTACGCAGCCGGGGGCGGAGACGCCTATGAACACGTCGGCACCCCTCATTGCGTCGGCAAGAGTGCCCTTTACTCCCCGCCTGTTGGTGACCTCCGCCATGGCGGCCTGCGCGGGGTTGATCCCCTCTGCGCCCTTATATATGGCGCCGGACTTGTCGCACAGCACTATGTCGCCCACGCCCAGTTTAAGAAGGTATTTTGCTATGGCTATGCCCGCGGCGCCCGCACCGTTTATGACTATCTTTAAGTTTTCAAGCTCCTTGTCCACCACCTTGGCGGCGTTTATGAGCGCCGCCGCCATGACGACCGCGGTGCCGTGCTGGTCGTCGTGGAATACGGGTATATCCAGCTCCCTTTTCAGGCGCGCCTCTATTTCAAAGCAGCGGGGCGCGGCAATATCTTCGAGGTTTATGCCGCCGAACGAACCGGATATCAGCTTTACGGTATGTACTATCTCGTCCACGTCCTTCGACTTTATGCATATGGGGAAGGCGTCCACGTCGCCGTAGGCCTTGAACAGCGCGCACTTGCCCTCCATTACCGGCATGCCCGCCTCGGGGCCTATGTCGCCCAGGCCGAGCACGGCGGTGCCGTCGGTGATGACGGGCACGGTGTTCCACCTGCGGGTGAGTTCGAAACTCTTTTCGGGATCCTCCTTTATTGCAAGGCAGGGTTCGGCAACGCCGGGCGTATAAGCCAGCGAAAGCGCCTCGCGGCTGTCCACGGGCACGCGCACCTTCGTCTCTATCTTTCCGCGCCATTCTGCGTGCTTTTTCAGCGATTCGAGCCTGTAATTCATGATATCTACCTCTTATGTAAATTTCCGAGATTATTTTACCACTTGCCGCCCGCTTTGTAAAACAAAACGGCGGGCTAATTTTGCACGGCGCGAACTTATGCGCAGGCCGAGCTTATACAGTTCGCCCACCGCCACCACGGAGAGCGAAAGGGCTGCAACTATGCCCCATTGAACGCCCGTAAGCGGGGTAAGCGAAAACGCCGCGGCAAGGGGCGGAACGGTGCAGAGCAGCACGTTTACTGCAACGCCCGCCGCAACCGTTACGAGCAGCACCTTGTTCTTCGCAAGCCCCCTGAACGCCGACGACCTTTCGGAGCGGGTGTTGAAGGCATGGAAAAGCTCTGAAAACGATATGGTCAGAAAAGTCATGGTGCTTGCGGCTTCGTTGCCCCATATGTGCAGGGCAACTACAAAAATACCAAGCGTAGTCGCCGTCATGTACAGTCCGAAAAACAGCACTTGGAACATGGACGAGCGGGAAAACATAGCCCTTTCGGCGCGCTGCGGCGGGCGCGACATGGCGTCGTCGTCGATGCGTTCGCAGCCCAGTGCGAGCACGGGAAAGCTGTCGGTTATGAGATTTATCCAGAGCAGCTGCGTGGAGCGCAGGAACTGAAAATCGAAGAACGCGAGCGCGGCGACGAGCACGGCGAGCACTTCGGCAAGGTTGGTGGCGAGGAAGAAGCACACCGTCTTTTTGATGTTGGAGAATATGCGTCTGCCCTCGCGCACGGCAGAGACTATGGTGGTAAAGTTGTCGTCGGTTATCACCATGTCCGAGGCGTTCTTGGTGACGTCGGTGCCGGAGCCCATGGCTATGCCTATGTCCGCCGTCTTGAGCGCGGGGGCGTCGTTCACCCCGTCGCCCGTCATGGCCACCACCCCTCCCCGCGATTTGAGCGCGGCGACGATGGCGTTTTTGTGGCGGGGCGTGACGCGAGCAAACACGGTGCAGCGGCCCACCGCGCCGCCCAGCTGTTCGGGAGAGAGCCTGTCGATCTCCTCGCCCGTCATCACCTGTTCCCCGCGTTCGGCTATACCCGCCTGCCGCGCCACGGCAAGCGCCGTCTTGGCATGGTCGCCCGTTATCATCACGGGAGTGATGCCCGCACGCATGCACTCGGCTACGGCCTCCGTCACGCCCTGTTTGAGTCCGTCGCTCATGCCGCACAGTCCGAGGTATATCAGCCCCTCCTCCTTAAGTCCGCCCTCGGTAAAGGCAAACGCCAGCACGCGGAGCGCGCGGCCGCTCATCTCGTCATTTTCGGCGGCAATGCGCTCCCTGTCTGCCCGCGTGAGCGGGCGCACTCCGCCGCCTTCGAGCATGTATGCGCACCGCCCCAGCAGTCTGTCCGGCGCGCCCTTAGAAAAACTGTAGGACCGCCCCTCTGCAAGCACCGACACCGTCATCATGCGCCGCTCGGAGGTGAACGGCTCCTCGGCAGTGCGCGTGCAGCAAAAATCCTTCATGTGGAACGAGGCATAATTTTTTATCGCCACCTCGGTGGGGTCGCCCGACTGCCCCCTTACGTCCACGCAGGCATGCATGCACTGCAACAGCCTTTCGCGCGCGGCCGCGTCGCAGTTTACCTGCGCAACGCGCAGCTTGTTTTCTGTCAGGGTACCTGTCTTGTCGGTGCAGATATAGTTGCAGCCGCCCAGCGTCTCCACCGACTTCAATTTTCTTATTACGACGTTCTCCCTGCTCATGCGCTGCACGCCCATCGCCATGATTATGGTGACTACGGCAGGCAGGCCCTCGGGTATGGCGGCGACGGCGATAGCCACGGCCGTCATAAAATTCTGCAAAATCCCCGCCCTGCGCGCAACGAGCGAAAGTATGAAGATGACGAGCGTGACGGAGAGCACGAATCCCGTAATTATTTTGCCGAGCTTGTTCAGCCCGTTTTCCAGCGGGGTAGGGCCCGGAGCCGCCTCGCGCAGCATGGCGGCGATCTTGCCGATCTCCGTGTTCATGCCCGTTGAGCACACCACCGCCGTTGCCGTGCCGCTTAAAACATATGTAGAGGAAAACAGCATGTTTGTCTGCGAGGTCACGGGCAGATCTTTGCCCGAAAGCCCCTCCTGAGACTTGGGCTGGCCGAGGCTTTCGCCCGTGAGCGCGCTCTCGTCGCAACGCAGCGCAGCGCAGGAGAGTATACGGCAGTCGGCGGGCACCATGTCGCCCTCGGAAAGCGTTATTACGTCGCCGGGCACCAGACATGTGCTGTCTATTTCGCAGTCGGCGCCGTCCCTGCGGCACTTGACGATGCACGCCGAAAGTTTTTTAAGGTTCTCTATCGCCCTGTCGGCGCGGTACTGCTGCACGGTGCCCACCACGGCATTGAGCAGGATTATGAAAAGTATTATAAAGGTATCCGTGAGGTCTGCCCTGTCGCCCGAGATGAATGCTATCACGGCGGTGACCGCCGCGGCGGCGATGAGCAGCAGCGTCATTACGTCTTTGAACTGGCCGATAAACAGCCTTAAAAAGCCCGTGCGCCCGTCGCGCCCGAACGAGTTTGTCCCGAAACGCTGCAGTCTGAGCCCGGCCTCATGCCCGCTTATGCCTATGGGCGAAGAATTCAGGCGCGATAGCACCTGTCCCGCGCTGCCGACGTAATAATGCTCCATACTTACCCCTCGAATATGCGTTGAGGCGGGCGCGCGCCTGCCTTCACATATACATATTCGCGCCCAGCCGCACATATGCAAAAAAGCCGCGCGCCCGTCGGGCGCGCGGCTTTCATATCACAGAAAATTGCAGTTGTTTACGGCATATATCCGTTCCTTTGCCGAAAAAATTTTATATTTCAACTTCGCCCGTATATACGAGCGTGGCGGCCCCCTCCATGAACACCGTCTGGTCGGTGTAAGTTATGCGCAGCTCGCCGCCCAGGAGATATACGGATATCTCGGTATTCTTTTTGCAAAACCCGTTGAGCACCGCAGCCACGGCTGAGGCGCATGCGCCCGTGCCGCACGCCAGCGTTTCTCCGCTGCCGCGCTCCCATACGCGCATTTTGAGCCTGTATTCGTCGATGACTCGCACGAACTCGGTGTTCACCCGCTCGGGAAAGGCGGGGTGACGCTCGAACAGCGGACCGTAGTGTTCAAGGCCCACCCTGTCGGGATCTTCGAACACCACGCAGTGGGGATTGCCCATGGAGACGAGCGTGACGGCGAACTGCCTGCCCTCCACCGCAAGGGGAGCGCCGACCACCTTATCGCCCGCAAACGTGCTGGGTATTTTGCCGCCTTCGAGTACGGGCGCGCCCATATCGACCTTTGCCGACACCACCTTGCCGTCGGCTCCCTTGTTGAGCTGCAGCGTCTTTATGCCCGAGAGCGTTTCGATGCGCACCGTGTTGCCCTTCACGTACCCCAGGTCGTGCGCCAGCTTGCCCACACAGCGTATGCCGTTGCCGCACATCCTGCCCTCGGAGCCGTCGAGATTGAACATGCGCATGCGGCAGTCCGCCGCGTCCGACGGGCAGAGCAGTATCACGCCGTCGCCGCCTATTCCGAAGTGACGGTCTGAAAGGCGCACGGCAAGTTCTTCGGGATTTCTGAGCGGTTCGCGCATGCAGTCGAAGTAGATATAGTCGTTACCGATGCCCTGCATCTTGTAAAATTTCCTGAGCATAAGATCACCTCATGATATGAATAATTCGGGCATATATGCGCTTCAATGCCCGAATTACACAGTTTAATACATCTTTATGCAGGCGTCGCGCTCTGCACCGACCGACACATATTTTATGCGGCAGCCGCACAGCTTTTCGAGCAGCCTGATATAATCAATCGCCTCTTTGGGCAGATCCTCCGGCTTTTTGCATCCGCTGATGTCGCAGTTCCAGCCCTTTACCTTTTCGAACACCGGCTTGCAGAAATCCAATACGTCGGTGAAGGGAAATTCGTCGATAATCTTTCCGTCCAGCTCGTAATGCGTGCAGATCTCTATCTCCTCGTAACCGTCGAGCACGTCGAGCTTGGTGAGCGCTATCTCGTCGGCGCCCTGGCAGCGGATGCCGTAGCGCGAGGCCACCACGTCGAACGGGCCGACCCTTCTGGGCCTGCCTGTGGCGGCGCCGTATTCCCCGCCTGCTTCGCGCAGACGCTCGGCCTGCTCGCCGAAGTATTCGCAGGCAAACGGGCCCTCGCCCACGCAGCTGGAATAGGCCTTCATTATGCCTATCGACTTATCGAGCTTGAGGTTGGGCACGCCCGCGCCTATGGGAGCATAGGCGGCTATCGTGGACGAACTGGAGGTGTAGGGCACGATGCCGTAATCTATGTCGCGCAACGCACCGAGCTGAGCTTCGAACATTATGCTCTTGCCCGCCTTGTGCGCCTCGTTGAGGAAAACGCCCGTATCGGTTATGAACTGTTTGAGCGGTTCGCCGTAAGTGCGGAAATAATCTATCATGTCGTCCACGCGCACGGGGTCGTAACCGTAGGCGGTGACGGTGAGGTTCTTCCACGCAACTATGTCGGGCAGACGCCTGAACATCAGCTCGGTGTTCAGAAGCTCGCCCATGCGGAAGGCCTTCTTCATATATTTATCGGCATAGACGGGCGCGATGCCGCGGCGGGTAGAGCCGTAGGGCTTGCCGGTGGCCTTGGTCAGCCTGTCCTCTTCCATCACGTCCTGCAATACGTTGTAGGGCATGGTTATCACGGCCTTGTCGCTTATTTTAAGATTTTCGGGCGTGATCTTTATGCCGGCGTCGCGCAGCTTGCCTATCTCGCCGCAGAGGTGTTTAAGGTCGATCACCATGCCGCAGCCGAGCACGTTCACCACATCCTCGCGCAAGATGCCGGAGGGAAGCAGATTTAAGATAAACTTGCCCCTTTCGTTTATAACGGTGTGACCGGCGTTGTTGCCGCCCTGATAACGGCATACGATGTCGAAATCGCGCGAGAGCAGGTCGACCATCCTGCCCTTGCCTTCGTCGCCCCAGTTGATACCACAGATACTTGTCAGCATAAGCCATTCCTTTGCGTGATTGGATTTCCCCTGCGGGGAGCGCGGCCGCATTACCGTGACGCCACGGAAGCGCTGCCGTTCTGAATACTCTGTTATTATATAAAAAACGCGCCTCTAAGTCAAGCTATTACAGCGCGGCAGCGCACTTTCAGTCGGCTGCACACACTATGTCCGAAAGATAGCTCTTTACGTCTTCTTCAGAGGCGGCTACGCACTCGAACGCTATCCTGTCGCCCGCAGAGAGCACCGTCTTGCCGTCGGGCACGAACCTTTCGCCCGAGGAAGAGACCACCTCGGTCACCATGCCGCCCGCGGGCCAGAGCACCGAGCGCACCGCGCGGCCCTCGGCATAGGAGCCCTCCTCCACTTCGAGCACCACCCTGCGCTTTACCGCGCCCGTCTGCACATGCTGATCCTCGACGATGAGGTCGAGGCACTTTTCGAACACCGACTGCGTGCGGAACACCTCGCCGATGATGTAGCCTATGCACACGCCGAGCAGCGCGGGAAGCAGAAATTCAAATTTGCCCGTGAACTCGAATATCATGATTATACCCGTAACGGGCGCGCGCACGACAGTGGTGAAGTATGCGGCCATGGTAATAATTATTATATAGTCTGCGGCGGAGGCGCTCATGCCGGCGCCCTTAAAGCCCTCGCACAGCAGCGCGCCCAACCCCGCGCCCGTTGCGAGCACGGGCACGAAAATGCCGTACGGCATGCCGCATCCGACGGCAAGTATGGTGGAAATAAAGCGCATGAGCACGACTATCGCCAGCGTTGCCGCAACGGAGATGCCGAAGATTCGCTCCAGCCCGCCCTCGTGCAGGGAACCGAGCGATTCGATGAAGTCGTGGCCGCCGCCCATGGCGTATGCAGAAATGAGGCCGAACGCGCCCGCTATCATGAACGGGATCATATATTTGCCCGCGCCTTTAAGGAAAGTCACCCTGGAAAAGCCTCTGCGGCAGAGCAGCATGAGGTAGTAGAACGCCACGCCGAGCAGCCCCGCGCACACGGCGGCTATGGCCGTCCACAGGTAGGTCATGGGTTCGGGGGCGGCAAATTCAAACGTCGTAAATGTAAAGCCTACGGAGAAACCGAGCGCAGATCGCACGAGGTTGCGCACCGTTACCGCCACGAGCACGCTTATGGCGGAACACGTGAACACCTGTGCAGAAAATGAACGGAAGGCCTCTTCCATGGCAAACGACAGTCCTGTCACGGGCGCGTTGAAAGCCGCGGCAAGACCGGCGGCCGAACCTGCGGCTATCTGCAATCGCCTTACCATGAGCGAGCGCCTGAGCATGCACGCCACTCCGTCGCCCGCACAGCCGCCAAGTTCGAGCGAGGGGCCCTCGCTGCCGGCGGGCAGCCCCATGAACACGCACGCGAGCGAGGCGGCGAACATGGAGCACATCACGCTGTACCACTTGAAGTGGAGAATTCCGCGCGCCGCGCCCTCCACCTGGGGAACGCCGCTGCCGCGTATCATGGGTATGAGCCGGGTTGCCGTGCCTATGATTATCGCGCCCGCCGCAAGTCCTAAAAAGAGCAACGGCACAAAGACGGGATTTTCTGCGACAAGCCTGTACAGCTTTACGGACTGCTGTTCGCCTATTCCCGTAAGGATATTATAGAACGTGACGACCACGCCCGAAAAAAGACCCGTAAGTATGCTTAAAGCAATGAGGTTCAGGCCGTATTCCCCGAGCAGTTTCGCACGCTTTTTAAGCCGTTTTTTGTTCATGTTTCCCCCGAAGCAAAATTATATATCCGGAAACAATTATAGCACCGCGCGCCTGTTTTGTCAAAATTTTCCGCTTGCGGCGGCAAAAAGCCCTGCACAAAAGTGCAGGGCCTTGCAATAGAATATTTTATTTTACGCTGTAGAGTATGTCGGTATACGAAGGATAGGGCCAGTAGTCCTCGGCGGTGAGCGTTTCCATTTCGTCGGCGATCTTCCTTACGGCAGCCATCCGGGGAAGGACCTCGTGGGCCATCGCCTTGGCAGCGGGGCGCGCGTCCTCCTTGTCTATGCCGCCCAGAACGGATTCGAGCTTTGCCACCTCTTTGGAGAACTGATCGTTGAGCGAAGAAAGCCTGGTTATCAGGCTCTTTTCCGTTTCGCAGGGGATATTCTCCGATATAGCCTTCTTGGCGGCCACGTTGGAGCACAGTTCGGCAACATAGTCCGAAACGGCGGGGATTATGTCCTGTTTTGCCATCTTGAGCATGGTCACGGCCTCTATGTTTATGATCTTTACATAGTTTTCCAGCCTTACCATCGCACGGGCGAGGGCCTCCTCCTCGGTATACACGCCCTGGCTTACGAAAACGTCGATATTTTTCCTTTCGAAGAACACTTCGGTGGCGTCGGCGGTATCCTTGTTGTTCAGAAGTCCGCGCCTCTCGGCCTCAGGTTCCCACGCGGGGCCGTAGCCGTCGAGGTTGAAGATTATGCGGCTGTGCGCCTTTATGGTTTCGGTTATCAGCTTGCGCGCCGCGCCCTCCGTATCGGCCTCGCCCTCGAGCTTGTCGGCAAATTCCGAGAAGGTCTTTGCGATGATGGTGTTGAGCACGATGTTGGCGTCGGCGACGTTTGCCTGCGAACCGAGCATCCTGAATTCGAACTTGTTGCCGGTGAACGCAAAAGGCGAAGTCCTGTTGCGGTCGGAGGCGTCCTTGGGGAATATGGGCGATTCGGGCACGCCGATAGAGCCCTCCTGCTTGCGGAAGGGAACATAGTCCCTGCCGTTTGCGATGCTGTCGACAAGCGCGCCGAGCTGATCGCCGAGATACATCGAGATTATTGCGGGAGGAGCCTCGTTTGCGCCGAGACGGTGATCGTTGCCCGCAGAGGCGACCGCACCGCGCAAAATGCCCTGGTATTCATCCACGGCCTGAATAACGGCGGCGAGCACGAGCATGAACAGCGTGTTCTTTTCGGGATTCTCGCCGGGGTCGAGCAGGTTGAGGCCGGTATCGGTGGACATCGACCAGTTATTGTGCTTGCCGGAACCGTTTATGCCCTCGAAGGGTTTTTCGTGCAACAGGCAGATGAGCCCGTGCTTCTGGGCGACCTTCTTCATCAGCTCCATGGTGAGCATGTTCTTGTCTATGGCTACGTTGGTGCTGTCGAACACGGGCGCCATTTCATGCTGGGCGGGAGCCACCTCGTTGTGCCTCGTCTTGGAGGGGATGCCGAACGACCACAGCGTTTCGTCGAGATCGGCCATGAACTCTGCAATAGTGGGCTTGATGGTGCCGAAGTAATGATCTTCCAGCTCCTGTCCGCGCAACACGGGCGCGCCGAACAGCGTCCTGCCCGTCATGCGCAGGTCTATGCGCCTGAAATAGGCGTCCTCCGAGATGAGAAAGTACTCCTGCTCGGGGCCCACGGTGGTGGTCACCTTTTTGCACTCTATGCCGAAGAGTCTCAGTATCCTCTTGGCCTGCATGTCGAGCGCCTTCATGGATTTTAAGATGGGCGACTTTTTATCGAGCGTTTCGCCCGTATAGGAGACGAATATGGATGGTATGTAGAGCGTGGTGCCCTTGACAAACGCGGGCGAAGTGGGATCCCATGCAGTGTAGCCGCGCGCCATGTAAGTGGCCCTGGAACCTCCCGAAGGGAAGCTGGAGGCGTCGGGTTCGCCCACTATCAGGCTCTTGCCGGTGAGACGCATTATCACCTTGTCGCCCTCGGGCTCGATGAAGCTGTCGTGCTTTTCGGCTGTAAGCCCCGTGAGCGGCTGGAACCAGTGCGTGTAGTGCGTGGCGCCCTTGGAGACCGCCCAGTCCTTCATGGCTGCGGCGACCGCGCCCGCAATGGACACGTCGAGCTGGGTGCCCGCCTCTATGGTAGCGCGCAGCGACTTATACACTTCCTTGGGGAGCCTCTCCTTCTGTACGGCGTCGTCGAATACGTTCGAGCCGAATTCTTCGGGAAGATTCATATCTTTTCTCCTTTAAGTTGGTTTACACGAAAATTATAAAATAAATAAGTTTGACTGTCAAACGATATTGCCGCACTGCTCTTTTACAAGTTGTTATGCAAAGCATAAGCCCGGCTTATAGTTTATTTTTCTTCGGGGTCGTCGAACTTTGCGGGTTTTATAAGATGGGTGCCCTTTATGTCGTTGCCCGCAGCCTCGGGATCGCCCGCGGTGATGCCGCGCTGCAGCTTGGAATAGCCGTACTTTTTGCGTATGGCGTCCACCGCCCGCTCTGCCCGCTCGCGCTTTAAGTAGGTGCCGTCCACCTCGTCCAGCGTCATCTGCGAGCTGCCGCCGTCGAAGCCCGACACCGTTATGCCCAGCGCCCGCACGCTGAACGGAGGTTTGACCTTTTCGGTAAACAGCGCAAAGGCATGTTCGGCGATCTCGCCGCACAGCACGGTGGGGCGCACCTTTTTCTGCACCCCGAAACTTTTGAGCGAGGAAAAGCGCACCCACAGGTGAACGGTGTCCGCCCTGCCCAGGCCGGACTCGCGCAGGCGCGCGGCTACGCTTTCGGCAAGCACGTACAGGTTCTTTTTTACCTCGCCCGGCCGCGTCAGATCCTCGGGATAGGTGAGCGAATTGCCTATGGATTTGAGTTCGCCGGTATCGTCCATCGAACGGACGGGGTCGTCGTCCTCCCCGCGCGCATATTTTGCAAGGTTATCGCCCGCCTTCCCGAGCAGACCGTGCAGCAGCCCGTCGGGGGCGGCGGCCAGCGCGCCTATGGTGGTCAGCCCGCGCGTCCTGAGCTTTTCGGCGGTGGCCCTGCCGACATACAGCAGATCCTCCACGGGCAGCGGATAAACTACGCGCCTGTAATCCGCAACCGAAATGACCGTGGTGCCGTCCGGCTTTTTGAGGTCGGAGCCGAGCTTGGCGAACACCTTGTTGAACGATACTCCGACCGAAACGGTGAGCCCCAGCTCCCCCTTTATCCGTTCGCGCAGGGTATCGCCCAGAAAGCGAAGATACCCCGGCGCAAAGTGCCTTTCCTCCCCCTCGCCCGCGTACATGCCGCCATCGTAGGCGGGGAATATTTTGGTGCTGCGGGTGATGTCCAGCCAGCACTCGTCTATGCCGTAGGGTTCGATGAGGTCGGTATATTCGGCGTAGACGGCGCGAGCCATGCGCGAATACTTCATGTATTCGCTGAAATTCGGCGGCACCACCACAAGTCCCGGGCACTTGCGCTTTGCCTGCCACAGCGTTTCGCCCGTCTTTACGCCGAACTTTTTGGCTTCCTCGCTCTTTGCGAGCACTATACCCTTGCGCGCCTCTTCGTCGCCGCCCACGGCGAGCGGCACACCAGCAAGTTCGGGGCGCAGCTTGCGCTCTACCGAGGCATAGAAATTGTTGAGGTCGGAATGGACTACTATCCTCTCCATACGGCGCCCCGCTTATATCTTACCCTTCGCACGTCCGCCGCGCAGCGGCGGGCGCCGCCGTAGTTTATCCTGCGCCTTGCAAAGCGGTATTTATTCAGCGCGCCCCGGATGCGCAGCCACAGCTTTTTGACGTCGCCCGCAAAGTGGGCGTGCTCCCAGTACAGGCACATGAGAAAGCCCAGCGGACAGCCGAAAATTATCACCGGGAACAGCTGATATAGCGCGGGCGCATAGTGCGGCGACAGCTCGGAAGGCTTGAAAAACGGCGGCACGAAGTTGAGCAGGAAATCGAGTATGGCAGTGCCCTCGAGGCTTTCGTAGGGGCCGAACGCCATTCCGCCGTTGCCCACCGAGAGCGAGAGCAAGTTGTTCATGCTCTCCAGCCCGAGCGCGACGAGCAGCACCTCGTTGAAAACTATCACGACGAGGTCGAGGATATAGATGAGCGGAGTGAAGATTATCCTGCGGTAGTCGAGCTTGTGCCTGCCGAGCACCACCATGAGCACGGGCACCACCCAGAGCACGGTGTGGCAGAAGTAATAGCGCATGCAGTCGAAGTCGAACGGCACCGATTCCTCTATGCTCATGGGCAGCCAGCTTGCGGCTATGCCCGAGATGGCGCCGATATAGAACATGTAGTCGCGCAGCGCGCCTCCCTTTTTGAGAAACAGAAAGGGAAAGATCATGGTGTTTATCGCGCAGACGTTTTCGGGAGTTATCGTCTGCACGGCATAGTCGAAGTCGTCGGTGCTGTACGGCGGGAACAGCAATTTGAGAAAGTGCAGCGCAAAATTTGCGGCAAGCAGCGCGAAGAGCACGACGTTCTGCACCCGTGCGCTCCGCCCGCGCAGCAGGAAATAGAGTATAACGAAGAACGCTATACCCATCAGCGGAAAGAGATAGTAATACGGATCGGTAAAATCTACTGTCATGTCGCACCGTAACGCCGCCGCGGCGGCGCCGCTCCGTCAGAAATATTATGCTTACATTATAGCACGCCATGCAGACGCGCGCAAGGTTTTACATGAAAAAAGGGCGCCGCGCGCCCTTTCGTTCTATTTTGTAAGTTCGGCAACAAGCCCGCCGAGCACCCCGAAGTAGTCCGGAAAGGTCTTGGAGCACACCTCGGCGTGCTCTATCACCACCCCTTCGCAGCGAAGCCCCGTAACGGCAAAACTCATCGCCACGCGGTGGTCGCCGAAAGTACGTATGCGCGCGGGGCGGGGCGCTGCGGGCGAAATCGTCACGCCGTCCTCCGTGACCGTGCAGGGCACGCCGAGCGCGTCCAGGTTTACCTTTATGGCATTTATTCTGTCGCATTCCTGCCCGCGTATGTGCGAAATACCGCATATGTGCGTGGGTTTCGAAAAATACGGCGCGATCGCCGCCATGGTGAGCGCCTGGTCGGAAAAGGCGGACATGTCCGCCCTGCCGCCGTCGAAGCCGCCGCGCATCAGCTCTATGAACCGCATGTCGCCCTGAAGCGTGGCGTTTTGCACGCCGCGCACCCTTATATCGGTGCCGAGCACCCTGTTCGCCGCATAAAAGTAGCACGCGGCGGAGATATCCGGCTCTATGGCATATTCCCGCGCACGGTAGCCGCCGCCTGCAACAAAGCTGTCGCCGCAGGTCACTTCGGCGCCGAAGTCGCGCATCATCTTCACGGTCATATCCACATACTTCATGCCGTGGCTGCCCGAAACGGACACCTCCGTTCCGCGGCACGCCCCGACCATGAGCAGGGCGGAGAGATACTGGCTGCTGCTGCCGATATCCACGGAAATGCACCTTTTGGGCGAGGCGGTGCCGTGCACCACAAAGGGGAAGCACCCCTGTTCCCCGAGGAAGTCGAAGCGCGCCCCCGCGCCGGCGAGAGCCGAAAGCAGCGGGCCGACCGGCCTCCGCGTCATCTGTTCGGACGCACGGACGGTAAAGGTACCGCCGGAGAACGCCACAAGCGCGGTGATAAAGCGCGCGGCAGTGCCCGCGCTGCCCACATACACCTCGGCCGAGCTTACGGGAAGTTTTCCTCCGCACCCCTCTACGGTTACGTCGGTGCCGCTCACCGATACGGCTATGCCAAGGCTTTGAAGGCAGTTTATGAAGGTGAGGCAGTCGTCCGAGAGCCCGGCGCCGTGCAGCACGGACGTGCCCTCCGCCAGCGCCGATATGAACAGGGCGCGCGCGGTGAGCGATTTGGAGCCGGGCACGCTTACCCCGGCCGCTCTGTTTTTAATCCTGCCACGGATGCAGGGCACCGCATAATCCATAGTCATCGCCTCTTTAATACTTGTGCCATATATGGCATGCAATCACTTTCTGCGCCGCAGAATGTCGCCCGCGCTCAACTTGTAGGGGCACTCCACCCTGTACACCGTCTGCACGAGCTTGCAGTCATCGGTCAAAGAGCCGTCGGGCAGCCACACGTTGCCCACCTCAAAGCTCCTGCCGAAGTTTTCCGAGGGCGAGAGCACCTCGAGCACGTCGCCCTTTCTGAACCTGCCGCGCATCTCCACGAGCGCGCAGCCGCCCTCCGTGCCCGCGACGTTGCCTATGTAGTCGCAGTCGCCCTTGGCCTGGCTGTCGGAATAGTTGACAGTATCATGGTTTTCGCCGAGGGCGTACGCCGTGGTGTAATCGCGGTGCGCCGCGGTGGCAAGTTCGCGCTCCACCACGCCGCTGTAACCGCCGTCCATGCACCTGCGGTAGGCATTTATGACCGTGGCGAGGTAATATTCGCTCTTCATTCTGCCCTCGATCTTGAACGAGCACACGCCCGACTGCCGCATTTTATCGAGGTATGCCGACATATTCAGATCCTTTGAATTAAGGATATATGCGCCCCTTTCGTCCTCCTCCATGTCCAGCCAGCCGCTGTCGGACTTGTCGTCGTGCTTGCGTATGCTGTAATTCCAACGGCAGGCCTGCGCGCATTCGCCGCGGTTTGAGGGCCTGCCCGTGAGGTAGTCCGAAAGCAGGCACCTTCCCGAATAGGAGATGCACATCGCGCCGTGCACGAATGCCTCCAGCTCCATGTCGGGCACGAAGTCGTGTATTTCTGCGATCTCGGCAAGCGAGAGCTCGCGGGCGAGCACGGCGCGGCAGGCGCCCATGTCCCGCCAGAATTTTACCGCGTACTTGTTCGTGATGTTGGCCTGCGTGGAGATGTGAACGGGCAGGCCCGGGGCGGTCTTCTTTGCCGCATACAGCACGCCCGGGTCGGAAATGAGCGCCGCGTCGGCGCCCGCCTGCTCCAAAAAGGCAAAGTAATCTTCCATGGCGGCAAGGTCGCCGTTGCGCGCATATATGTTGGCGGTGACGTACACCTTTTTGCCCAGACCGTGGGCGTATTCCACGGCACGGACGAGCTCTTCGCGCGTGAAATTGTCGGCAAACGAGCGCAGGGAAAATTCCTTGCCGCCCAGGTAAGCCGCGTCCGCACCGAAATAAAATGCCGTTTTAAGTTTTGCAAAGTTGCCCGCGGGGGCAAGAAGTTCAGTCGTCATAATGTATTATTACGGTAGCATGTCAATGATGCGTGTGCATATCAGTGCATATGCGCAGCCGTTTTGCCGTCATCTCTTTACCGAAAGGGCGACGCCGTCGCCCGCTTTTATTATGCATGTAAAGAGCTCGGGATCGGAAGTTACCGCATCGATATATTCGCGGATGTGCCGGGCGAGCATCTTACGCTTTTTTGGCACCTCCGCCTCGCCGCTCGCCCAGCCGTAGAGCAGTACGTCGTCGGCGATGAGCACGCCGCCGTTGCGCAGCAGCTGCTTTAAGCGCGGCAGATACTTTATGTACTGCACCTTTGCGCAGTCCATGAAAATGAGGTCGAACGGGTCTTCGAGCCTCTCTATCACCTCGCCGGCGTCGCCGCAGACGGCAGTTACCCGCCCGGATATGCCGCATTTACCGAAGTTGACGAGCGCGGCTTCATAAAAAGCCCTGTCGCGCTCTACAGTGGTTATGCGCGCCTGCGGGCAGGCAAACGCCATGGCTATGGAGGTAGTCCCCACTGCGGTGCCCAGTTCGAGTATGCTTTCGGGGCGGACCGCCGCGGCCTGCGCCATCAGAAAGCACAGCGTGTCGTCCGCCGCGACGGGTATCTCGCTGGCGAACGCCTCCTCGCGTATGCGCTGCAACTCCTCGGGGATATTCGGTTTGTTCAGCCCGCCCGCGTAAGACGTATCGCGGTGGGCATACGAAAATTCATCCATGATATGCAGGTCACTCTGCCCGTGACGGGGGTCGCTCTGCCCGCGACCGGGGTCGCTCGGCCCGCGACGGGGCGTATTATAAATTACTCTTCACCTTATTCCCACTTGCATCAACCCTTGAAGATGCGAGCAGTT
>DVIK01000046.1 GCA_018711385.1 Candidatus Coproplasma avistercoris | reverse complement strand
TCAAAAATATGTGTGTGAGAAAATTTATACCTATAGTTTCGGACGCGGCGGTGGCCGCGCTGTGCACATTCATGCTTGCATTCACCTTTGTGAGGTATCACTTCGGCAACACATACGGCCTTATCGCCGCACTGCCTGCGGCGCTTGCCGCGGGAACGCTGGTATTTTTGTATAAGGGCAGAAAGCGCAAAAGGGCGCTGGATACCGCCGCTATGTCGGCGGGAGCCGAAAAACTTGCCGCACACCTTGCGCTGCTCGGGCCGGAGGAGTCGGCGGCGCTGTTTGCGCGGGGCCTTGACGGAGCCAAGCCGGACGGCAGCGTTGCCGAGACGGACAGGGGCTTATATTTTTGCAGCTTCACGCCCGAGCCCGCCGACAGGAACGCGCTGCTCACAGCCATAAGGCACAGGACGGAAAAGAAAAAACACTTCGTTTGCTGCACCGCCACGCAGGAGTGCGCGCGGCTTGCGGAGGAAACCGGCATAGAACTGATATGCGCCGAAGAGATTTACGGGCTGCTGAAAGAGAAGGACGCGCTGCCCGTAAAATATCTGCTCGAAAAGCCGAAGAGCGGCATGTTTTCAAAAATAAAGGGCGGATTTTCGCGCAGGCTGTGCATGCCGGCGTTCTGGTCGGGCGCGGCCATGCTGTTCTTTTCCTACTTCTCCTTTTATCCCGTATATTACATCGTTTCGGGATCGCTGCTGCTTGTCCTGTGCTCAGCCGCAGCCATATTCGGCAAGCGGGCAAAATAGCGTTGTTTGCGGCATATGTGCTGCTCAATCGAGTTTTATGTGCTCTATCCCCTTTCGCGAAGAGCGGCGGTAGAGCACCGCCTTGCGTCCGATGACTATCACGCATTCGGCATGGAGCTGCGCCGCCAGCCGCTCGCCTATTTCGCGGGGGATCCCGTCGGCATTTTCGAGGATATTTATCTTTATCAGCTCGCGCGCTTCAAGGCAGTCGGAGAAACTTTTGAGCATGTTTGCCCCTATGCCTTCTTTGCCGACCTGACCCACGGGCGAGATGTTTGCCGCGAGCGATTTGAGTTTACTTCTCTGTTTACTTGTAAGCATTCCGTTTACCTTATTATTTCAACATTATTATTTCAACATTATTTCAACGCTGTGCGTTTCACTCCACGAAGTCGAATTCGACGTCGCCTATCGACACCGTATCCCCCTCTTTTATGCCCATCTCCCTGAGCTTTGCAATGACGCCCTTTTCGCGCAGTATCTTCTGGAAATAAGCCATGGAGTCGGGATCGTTGAGAGTGACGTTGCGGCAGAGCATGTCCACGAGCGGGCCTTCGACCACATAGACGCCGTCGTCCATGAATATCTCAAAGCCGAGATCCGATGGCCTGCGGTAGGTGAACAGCTCGTCCGCCTCCTCCCGCGCGACGGGGGGCAGCTTTTCGAGCTGCGCCGAAAGCTCGTCCAGCAGGGGACGGAGGCCCTCGCCCTTTACCGCCGTTACGGGGAATATTTTATACTTCCCGCCGTAAACTTTTCTGAACCTTGCAATGTTTTCCTCCGCGCCCCACACGTCGCACTTGTTGAGCGCGATCACCTGCGGGAGTGCGGCGAGCTTTTCCGAATAGCCGGAAAGTTCGGCGTTTATCTTTTTGAAATCTTCTACCGGATCCCTGCCCTCGGCACCCGAGACGTCGACGACATGCAGCAGCAGGCGGGTGCGTTCGATATGGCGCAGGAAGTCGTGCCCGAGCCCGGCGCCTTCCGCCGCGCCCTCGATGAGCCCGGGGATATCAGCCGCGACGAAGGACTTGTCGTAGACCCTGACCACGCCGAGATTGGGCGAGAGAGTGGTGAAATGATAGTTTGCTATTTTGGGGCGCGCCGCCGAGATCCTGGAGAGCAGCGTGCTCTTGCCTACGTTGGGGAAACCTATTATGCCGACGTCGGCTATGACTTTGAGTTCGAGCACCAGGACGTGCGGTTCGGTCTTTTCCCCCTTCTGCGCAAAGTTGGGGGCGTGCCTGCGGGAGGTGGTGAAGCGGGTGTTGCCCTTGCCGCCCCTGCCGCCTTCTGCTATGAGCTTGCTCTCGCCGTCTTCGAACATGTCGGCGATGACGGTGCCGGTTTCGAAGTCCCTTACGACGGTGCCCACGGGCACCTTTATTTTTACGTCGTCGCCGCCCCTGCCGAAGCACTGATTGGTGCCGCCGCGTTCGCCGTTTCCCGCGACGAATTTGCTCGTATAGCGAAAGGGCAGAAGGTCGTTAAGCCCTCTGTCCGCAACGATATAGACGTCGCCGCCCTTGCCGCCGTCGCCGCCGTCGGGCCCGCACGCGGGTTTGCCCTTGTAAGACTTGAACGAATTCATGCCGTCGCCGCCGTCGCCCGATTTTATGGTTATTTTTACCTTGTCGGTAAAAGCGTTTTTATCTGCCATTGTTGTATATCCTGAGCCACTCGTCCAGTCGGGAACACAGCTCTGCGTTTGTCTTTGTCTTATCCATCATCGAATACAGATTTTCCGTTGTGGCCTGCCTGCCGATGAGCTGGCGCAGTTTGCAGGCGGCGTCGAGCTCTTCCGGGGAAAGCAGCAGCTCCTCCTTTCTGGCGCCCGAGGCCTTTATGTCCACCGCGGGGAACACGCGCCTTTCGGCCAGCTCGCGCGAGAGCACGAGCTCCATATTGCCCGCCGATTTGAACTCTTCGTAGATGACGTCGTCCAGCCTGCTGCCCGTATCGACGAGCGCGGTGGCGATTATCGTGAGCGAACCGCCGTCCTCGGTATTGCGCGCCGCGCCGAAAAACTTTCTCGGTTCGACGAGCGCCTGCGGGTCGAGCCCGCCCGAGAGCATGCGGCCCGAATTGGTTACGGAATTGTATGCGCGCGTGAGCCGCGTGAGGCTGTCCATGAGCACAACTACGTCCCTGCCCATCTCGACAAGGCGTTTTGCATGCTCGAGCGCGAGCATGGCGGCGTGGATGTGATGGTGCTCGCCGCGGTCGAACGTGGAATAGATGACGCGCGCGCCGGGGACGGAGCGGCGGATATCCGTGACCTCCTCCGGCCGCTCGTCTATCAGCAGCACGAACACCTCGGCTTCGGGATAATTGGCCGTGACAGAGCACGCAATGGTCTTTAACATGGTAGTCTTGCCCGCCTTGGGAGGGGAGACGATGAGCGCGCGCTGACCCCTGCCCACGGGCGAGAACAGGTCGATCACCCTTTCGGTGAGCCCGCAGCCTTCGCGTTCGAGCGTGTAGCGGCAGTCGGGATAGCACGGAGTGAGCTGCTCGAACGATACGCGCGGGTTGAGCTCGTCGGGACGCACGCCGTTGACGCTCATTATATAAGTCACGCCGGGGCACTCGCCCTCTTTGCGCAGCTTTGCCCTGCACACGATGAAGTCGCCTTCGCGCAGGCGGAAACGATTGACGAACGATGAATGGACGAACACGTCGCCGCCCGAAGTGAGTTCGAAATTGCGGGTGCGGATGAACCAGAACTTTTCGGTAAATTCAAGAACGCCTGAGTATACCTTTTCGTCGCCGCCGCACGCATCTTCCGCCTCCTGCACGCCGAAACCCGCCGTGCTTTCGCGCGCGTCGGACCGTTCGCCCTTTCCCGGGCCGTAAAAACTTCTGCACTGCGCCACGAGGGCGACGAGCTCCTTGTCGTACACCTCCGATTTGGGGGGTGCTCCCTTTGTGGAGCGGGGAACGGGTTCGGCCTTGCCTTCGGCAATGTCCATGATGCTGCCGATGAGCGGCTCCTTGTTCATGTCGGCGGGGCGCTTTACGCCTACGGCACGGCCAATCTGCCTGAGATCGTAGATGCTGCGCTTTTCAAGTTCTGCCCTTAGTTTCTGCAAATTCTCGCTGACTATCAATCTTCTGCCTTCTCCATGACGATTATTCTGGTTGTGTCGCCCCCGAGATCCTCGCGGGAGATATCTATTTCGCTGCCGCCTTCGAAGTCGACTTCCTCTTCGTCGAAGAGGTCTGTGAACTCCTCCACGCGGTCAACATCCAGTTTCTTGCCCTTTTCGCGGTAGTGCATGGGGATGACTATGTCGGGCATTATCCTGTCGACATACTCCTTGGCCTGTTCCGCGTCTATAGTATATGTTCCGCCGACGGGGATGAGAAGCACGTCCACGGGCAGGAGCGCTTCGATGAGCTCTGTAGAGCACTCCTCGCCTATGTCGCCAAGATGGCAGACTTCTATGCCGTCCATGCTGAACTTGAAAATTATGTTCTCCCCGCGCAGCCTGCCGCCCTCGGGATCGTGGAAACTCCTGATGGAATTGATGTCCACGCCGTCGAGCTCGTAGCTGCCCTCTTTATCTATCACGAGGGGTTTGCCGCCCACCCTTTCGACCGAGTCGTGGTCGTAGTGATGATGCGAGACGGTGACGGCGTCCGCCGTCACGGCGGGCATTTCGCTGCCGAGCGACGATGAGTAGGGGTCCGTCACTATGGTGGTACCCGTGCTCTCTATAAGCTGAAAGCTGGAATGTCCTAAATACCTGATCTTCATATGATGCGAATACTTCTCCCGGGCATGAGCCCAAATTTTAATCGTTATTATTTATTACTTAAAGCGGACGCCGCGGAAATAAACGCACCGCAGCCCCGCGCTCAGAGCCCCGTACTGCCGAGCGCCTTTGCCGAAAACACCATCTCGGTGGTTTCGCCCTCCTCGCCCAGGGTGTAATCGAGCGTGACCGTGCAGCCGTCGTCGGTGAGGCTGTAGCCGAGCACCCTCGTGAACACGGGTCCGACGAACGTCCTGCCGCCCTCTTCGAGCCTGCATTCCGTCCTTTCGCCCTCGCGGAAAGTCATGTCTATGGAGATGTTGCCGCTGCGCCGCTGCCTTATTGTGCCGCCGCGGACTTCGAGAACGCACTCGTCGCCTTCAAGATAGTACTTGACGGAAAAGCTGTCCTCGCCTATGCGCAGCTCGCCGACCGAAGGGGTGACGGAAAACTCGCCGCCCCTGACGACGTATATCTCTATCTTTGCTTTAATCATCGCGGCTCACTTCAACTGCGTGACGGTCACGTCGCCTTCCGGGGCGTAAGCGCGGCTGCGCTCGAAACATTCCCTTCCGGCGGCAAGCACGTCGCGGAGGGCGGCTTCGTCGCCCGCCTCCACCGCCCGCTCTATCTCTTCGAGATGACCGACGAGCGCGGAGATGCCCGCGCAAAGGTTGGCGGAGTTGAGCAGGTATAGCTCGGCCCAGACGTTTTCGTCTACTCCGGCTATCCTGGTCATGTCCTGAAAACTGCCGCCCGTAAAGCCGAGGCAGCCCGAAGAGCGGCCGTCCTTTATATAGGCGTTGGACACGACGTGCGCGAGCTGGGATGTATATGCTATCTTTTTGTCGTGCACGGAGGCGGAACACTCGACTATGCGCTTGAAGCCCATATCCTTTGTGAGCCGCTTTACCGTTCCGAGCGCGGCGGGATCGGTATGCCTGCAACAGGTTATGACCATGCTGGCACTGTCGAACAGGTCGGCGCAGGCATTTTCTATGCCGGAGACTTCCTTGCCCGCCATGGGATGCGTGCCTACATAAAAAAAATTGCGCGGACCGGAATACACCTCGCGTTCGATATATTCCTTTACTCCGCAGATATCGGCGACTATCGCGCCGTCTTTGAAAGAATTTGCATTTATGAAATTTACGGCCGCGCGCGGGGGCAGCGCGACGAACACGACGTCGTACTCCGTAAACTTTTCCGCCGCGGCGGAAATTATTCCGTTTTCGAGTGCAAACAGACGGGATGAGGGCGAACGGTTCCAGCCTTCGGGGGAATACCCCGCGCGCCGCAGCGCCATGCACATGGAGCCGCCTATGAGCCCCAGCCCCGCAACGCATATCTTCATGCCGGTGACCCTGAGTAAGTGCTTTTTGACCATTATACCATATAAATCGGTTTATTTCAAATAATATTGCGCATATTGTAAAAATCTTTTTTCGCCGCCCGCAGGGCGGTAAATTTTGCCTGTTTTTTGCTCTGCACAGTTGACAAGCGCACGGCAATTATCTATAATTAAACCGTGATAAAAATATTGATTCAAGGAGATATGTTTTTATGAACAAAATGTCTGTAAAAGACCTCAAGGATCTTAAAGGCAAAAAGGTGCTCGTGCGCTGCGACTTCAACGTCCCCATGAAGGACGGGAAGATCACCGACGAGAACAGAATACAGGGCGCGCTGCCCACCATAAAGTATCTGCTTGAAAACGGCGCCAGGGTCACGCTCTGCTCGCATCTGGGCAAGCCCCACTCCATATTTTCCGCCGAGTTCAAGCTCAACAAAAAAGACAAGAAGAAGGTAGACGCAGGCGAGACGACCGCCGAGGCGATAGAGGCCAAGGCCCGCAAGGAAGAACCCGCAAAACTTACGCTTGCGCCCGTTGCGGCAAGGCTGAACGAGCTGCTCGGCGGCAAAGTTACCTTTGCAAAGGACGTGATAGGCCCCGACGCAAAGGCCAAGCGTGACGCGCTTAAAGAGGGCGAGGCCGTGCTCCTTGAAAACCTCCGCTTCCACTGGGAGGAAGAGAAGAACGACGAAGCATTCTGCAAGGCGCTTGCCTACGACGCGGAGATCTATGTGAACGACGCGTTCGGCACGGCTCACCGCGCGCACGCCTCCACCGCCGGCATCGTGCAGTACGGCATAATAAAGACCGCCGTGTGCGGTTTCCTCATCGAAAAGGAGCTCACGGTTATGGCGGACACCCTCGAGCATCCCGTGCGTCCGTTCGTGGCAATCCTCGGCGGCGCGAAGGTGGCGGACAAGCTGAACGTGATAAACAACCTGCTTGAAAAGTGCGACACGCTCATAATAGGCGGCGGCATGGCATATACCTTCCTCAAAGCCAAGGGATACGAGGTGGGCACCTCCCTTCTGGACGAGGAGAAGATCGATTACTGCAAGCAGATGATGGAAAAGGCAAAGGCGCTCGGCAAGGAGCTGCTGTTGCCCATAGATACCGTGGTATGCGACAAATTCCCCGATCCCATCGACGCACCCATCGAAGTCGAGACTGTGGACTCCGACAAGATCCCCGCAGACAAGATGGGCATGGACATAGGCGAAAAGACGAGGGCGCTCTACGCCGAAAAGGTGCACTCCGCAAAGTCGGTGATCTGGAACGGCCCCATGGGCGTGTTCGAAAACCCCACCCTTGCAAAGGGCACGATAGCCGTTGCGCAGGCGCTTGCAGACGTTTACGGCAAGTGCACGACGATAATCGGCGGCGGCGACAGCGCGGCTGCCATTCAGCAGCTCGGCTTTGCCGACAAGGTTACGCACATCTCGACGGGCGGCGGCGCTTCGCTTGAACTGTTCGAGGGCAAGGTGCTGCCCGGCATCGACTGCCTGAACGACAAGAAGTAATAAGTTCCCCGGTGCGGCGGCAGGTCTCCTGCCGCCGCATATGAAGATAGAAAGGCGTGCCGCGCACGCCCGACAATAAAGAAAGGACGACGCCATGCACGCCAAAACGACCGGGCGCAAAAAATCCGAGCGCTACATTTCGAAATGCCGCAAAAGACTGCTGTTTGTCGCGTTGCCGGTATTTGCGGCGCTCGCGCTCGCCACGATAATCGCGGCCCTGATATGCGGCCTGGGAAAACTTTACCCGGAAGAGTTTCTGGATAACGTGCTCGGGCCCGCCTCCGCAGGCATCCTGGTAGCGCTTTCGGCGCTGTTTGCCGTGACGGCCGTGCTGCTGAGATTCGCGCAGGCAAACGAAGACGCAAAAGCTTACGACCTGACGCCTTATTCCGCGGGAGAACGAGAGAAATACGACAGCGTTACGACCTTTCGCTCTTACTATGCGCCCAATCTTTTCGAATCGGACGGGACGGTCGAGCTGAAAGGGCTGCAGAATTTTATTAACTACGTTCTGGACATGGCACCGCGCCTGCTGGAAGACGCGGACGCGCCGGAAAAGCCGTATCCGGCGGATTTTGAACCGGTATTCGGCGTGCCCGAGACGGACGAAAACGCGGAATTTGAATTGACGAAGCGCACGGAAGGCGACGTGACGGAGCTCGTTTCAAAGATAAAATGCGGCATATGTTTCGACCCGGACGGACTGCGCGCGGGCGAAAACGTGCTGGGCTACGACAGGCTGCTTGCGGCATGCAGGATATTTTTCAGGTGGCGCACCGTCGCCGTCGTGGTACTGTTTTTCAAAACGCCCGAAGACTTCTGCGCGCCGATAGCAAAATTCAGGCTGGACGGCAGGATACTCGGCATTTTAAGAAAGCACGGCGTGCCCCTGATCAACGAGCCGCTCGTAGTTAAGGCGGAAAGCGACCTTAAAAAGACGTTCCGCTCGCACGCGCTTATGCCGGAGCGGTAACGGCCGCACCGGGATTTAATCAAAAAATCACCTAAGGAGTTTTATAATGGAAAGAAAACCTTTTATTGCAGGCAACTGGAAGATGAACATGACCGCGGAGAGCGGCGCGAAGCTCATAAAAGAGCTCATACCCCTTGTAAAAGACGCAGACTGCGACGTGGCGCTGTGCGTGCCCGCCATACTTATCCCCGCCATGACCGAAGCCGCCAAGGGCAGCAACATCGCCATAGGCGCGCAGAACATGCACTGGGAGCCCAAGGGCGCATTCACCGGCGAAATTTCCGCAGACATGCTTAAAGAATACGGCGTAAAATACGTGATAATCGGCCACAGCGAGAGAAGGCAGTACTTCGGCGAGACCGACGAGACGGTGAACAGGCGCACGCTTGCCGTTCTTGCCGCAGGCATGACCCCCATCATGTGCATAGGCGAGACTCTGGAAGAGCGCGAGGGCGGCATAACCGAGGAAGTGCTCTCACGCCAGCTTGAAAAAGACCTTGCGGGCGTTGAGGACGTAACAAAGGTAGTCATAGCCTACGAACCCGTATGGGCGATAGGCACCGGCAGGACGGCGACCGACGAACAGGCCGAAGAGACCATCGCCTTCATACGCAAGAAGATAGGCGAACTGTTCTGCCCCAAGTGCGCGGAGAAAGTGGTGATCCAGTACGGCGGTTCGATGAACGCCGGCAACTGCAAGGGCCTCATGGCTCAGCCCGACATAGACGGCGGGCTGATAGGCGGCGCATCGCTTAAAACAGATTTCGCCGCAATCGTAAATTACAACAAGTAATTTTGCGCATGGAGCGTTAGTTGCGGCATATATGCCGTGCAATTTGCGCAAAGTAACATTTTAAGAGGAATTTTTATGGCAAAAAAACCTTACGCTATAATCATTATGGACGGCTACGGGCTGGCGCCCGCGGGCCCCGGCAACGCGATAGAGCTTGACGGCAGCAAAAACGTTAAAGCGCTTGCAGAAAAATACCCCTCCGCCACCCTTGGCGCGAGCGGGCTTTCGGTGGGCCTGCCCGACGGGCAGATGGGCAACAGCGAAGTCGGCCACCTGAACATGGGCGCGGGCAGGATAGTTTACCAGGACCTTACAAGGATAACCAAGTCCATAGCGGACGGCGACTTCTTTGAAAATCCCGCCCTTATAAAGGCCATGGATAACGCAAAGCAGAACGGCAAAAAGCTGCACCTTTACGGGCTGCTCTCCGACGGCGGCGTGCACAGCCACATCACACACCTGTATGCCCTTCTGGAGATGGCAAAGAGACGGGGGCTGAAAGACGTGTTCGTGCACTGCTTTACCGACGGCAGGGACGTTTCCCCCACCTCCGGCGCGGGCTTCGTGCGCGCGCTGCAGGCAGAGATAGACAGGATAGGCTGCGGCAAGATAGCCTCGGTGTGCGGCAGATATTACGCAATGGACCGCGACAACAACTGGGACCGCGTGGAAAAGGCATACGACATGCTCACCCTCGGCGAGGGAATAAAGTGCGAAAACGCCGCGGACGCCCTGGAGGCGAGCTATAAGGAGGGCGTGACCGACGAGTTTGTAAAGCCCACCAAGGTATACGAAAACGGCAGGCCCGTGGGGCTTTTGGAAAAGGGCGACAGCGTGATATTCTTCAACTTCCGCCCCGACAGGGCCAGGGAGATCACCCGTGCCGTTTCGCAGCGCGAATTCGTGGTGCCCAAGGGCACGGCCTTTGAAAGAAAGACCGGCTTCCTTGAAACGACTTACGTCTGCTTCACCGTTTACGACGCGCAGTTCACCGGCATAGAGATAGCCTTCCCCGAAAAACACATAAAGAACACGCTGGGCGAATACATCTCCTCCCTTGGCATGAAGCAGCTGCGCATTGCCGAGACGGAGAAGTACGCGCACGTGACCTTCTTCTTCAACGGCGGCGTGGAGGCGCCCAACCCCGGCGAAGTGCGCGACCTGATACCCTCGCCCAAGGTGGCCACCTACGACCTGCAGCCCGAAATGAGCGCCTACCTTGTGACGGACAAGGTGATAGAGGAACTGAGCACGGGCGAATACGACGTGATGATACTCAACTTTGCCAACTGCGACATGGTGGGCCACACGGGCGTGATACCCGCGGCGGTAAAGGCCGTGCACGTCGTGGACGAGTGCGTAAAGCGCGTCACCGACAAGATACTTGAAATGGGCGGCACGGCGCTGCTCACCGCTGACCACGGCAACGCCGACAGGATGCTCGGCGACGACGGAAAGCCCTTTACGGCACACACCACCAACCGCGTGCCCGTAGTGCTCGTATCCGACGCGATGAAGGGCGCGAAGCTGCGCGAAGACGGCATACTCGCCGATCTTGCGCCCACCCTTCTTACCGTGATGGGCGTGCCCGTACCCGAAGAGATGACGGGCAAGAGCCTGATAATAAAGTAACGAAATACGTAAAACAGCCTGCGCGGCAATGCCGCGCAGGCTGTTTTTTGCTTCCGGGAAAATAGTATGACGGGAAAATTATTCGGCGTCCTCGTCCTCGCCGCCGTCCCTGCGGTCGTCCGTCGCGGGGCGCTGCTCAACCGTGCCGCCGTCCGACGCGAACGGGAATATGCCGGTGTAGCCCTCCCAGTAATTTTCAAGTTCGGGCTGCTGCCTGCCGAGCATCTTGTTGCGCATTATCTTGACGTCGACAAGGTACGAAAGCACGAGAGGAACTATGAACGCATACAGCGCAAGCCCCAGCGCGCCCGTAATAAGGGTAACGAGTCCGTTTATCCAGTATGCCACAAAGGCAAATACCGTCAATAGAAGCCAGACCACGGCAAGCACTATGAACGCAACGAAGAACACGGGCTTTGCAATCATCAGAAACTTATCGTTTTTGTTATTGTTCTTATCAGACATAAATACCTCCGCTTATGTTACTTTATAACATTATAGCCGAAATTATGACAGATTGTCAAGTACTTTTTACGACAAGGCGCTTTGTGACAGCAACGGCCGAAAAAACATTTGCATATGCGCGCGCATAAGAATATAATTGATACAATGTTCAACGCGGAAAAATTTTTCAGTAAAAATTATATAGTCGTGGCGGGCGCGCTGGTCTGCTGCATGCTGTGGGGCAGCGCGTTCCCGTGCGTAAAGCTGGGATACAGCCTGTTCGGCGTGGACACCTCCTCCTATTCCTCGCTGATACTGTTTGCGGGCGTGAGGTTTACGCTTGCAGGCATACTTGTTCTGCTGTTCGGCACCCTGGCGCAGCGCAGGCCCATGCTGCCGAAGGCAAAGAACCTCTGGCGGGTGGGCGTTGTGGCGCTGTTCCAGAACGCCATACAGTACACCTGTTTTTACATCGGGCTTGCACACCTGACCGGCGTAAAGAGCTCGGTGCTGAACGGGCTGGGAGTGTTCTTCACCATAATAGCCGCCTGCTTTATATTCCGCACGGAGAGGTTCAACCTTGTAAAACTTTTCGGCTGTCTGCTCGGCTTCGGCGGGGTGCTGGCGATGAACTTCGAGGGGCTGGACTTCAACTTTACTTTCACCGGCGAGGGGCTTATAATGCTGTCGGGCATCTCGGCGGCGATGGCGGCGGGGTTCGTCAAGGTGTTTTCGCGCCGCGAAGACACCACGGTGCTGTGCGGCTGGCAGTTCTTTTGTGGCGGGCTGCTGCTGGTCATCATAGGCGCGTCGGCGGGCGGAAGGCTTGCGCCGCAGTCGGCGGCGAGCTACGGGATGCTGTTTTACCTCGCCTTCCTTTCTGCGTGCGCGTTCACCCTTCAGGGCTACCTGCTGAAATACAACCCCGTATCCAAGGTGGCTGTGTTCAAGAGCACCAACCCGCTGTTCGGCGCGCTGTTTTCGGCGCTGATACTGGGCGAGAGCGAACAGCTGCTGCACTACACCACCCTTATAGCGCTGGCGCTGGTGTGCGGCGGGATACTTATAATAAACCTGCTGGGCGAAGGGCGGCAAGGCGGCAACAAGTGGCGGCGCGAGGCGCTGAGGTTCCGCACAAAGCTGCCGCGGCGCAAAAAAATTCCGCCCGTGACATAAAATTTTTGTTAAGACGCGCATTTTTGTTTGTATTATGGCGCGCGGTGTGATATAATCTTAAAAGCTAATAACTTTATGAGGTAAAAAATGCTTAGCACACTGTTGGCAAGTTCCGGCCTGACCGGTTCGCAGTACACAATCTATATTACGTTCACGCTGCTCTTCATTGTCCTGATGTTCATAGCGGCGCTCGTAGCCATAATCGCTGTGCTCTTCCAGAAGAGCAACTCCGACGGTATCCAGGGCATAACCGCCACCAGCGAGACCTTTTACGGCAAGAACAAGGGCCGCAGCATAGAGAGCAAGTTCAAAAAGTGGTCGTGGATCACGCTCGGCGTGCTCGGCGTGCTCTCCATAGTGGTTTACATCGTGCAGATAATGTTACAATAAGGCATTTATCAGAGGGCGGCTTTTTCAAGCCGCTCTTTATTTTACCCGAAGCTGCACAAAATAAATTATATAGTATCGGAATACACGGAAAATCATGAACATTAAAGAGGAAATAGCGCGGCTGCTTGAAGAGGACGGAGGGCACGCGCTCACCGAAAGGCAGATATGCGAGGCGCTGAAAATACGGCCGTTCGAGCGGGGCAAGGTAAAGGCGGCGCTCGGCGGGCTGGAACGCGAAGGCAGAATTTTTGAGGACGGGCACGGCGGGTACTCCACCCCCGCCGCCGCGGGAGCGGTGACCGGCACGATACGCGCGAACGAGCGCGGCTTTGCCTTCCTTACCCCGGACGGCGCCGCGGAAGGCGACCTGTTCTTGCCCAAACAGTCGCTGCACGGCGCGCTGGACGGCGACAGGGTGCTCGCCGTGAGGGTAAAGGGCACCGAGGACGAGGCGAGGGTGATAAAGATTCTTTCGCGCGGGCGGCAGGCGGTTGCGGGCACCTTTGAAAGGATGGGCGGGGCGTGCTACGTAGTGCCCGACATGGCGAGGTTCGTGCAGCGCATATTTATACCCTCTTCGCTGACGATGGGCGCAAAGAGCGGCGACAAGGTGGTCTGCCGCATAACGGCGTACCCGCAGGGCAAGGCGCCCAACGGCAAGGTGACAGAGGTGCTGGGAAAGAGCGGCGACTTTTTTACCGAGGAGCTTGCCATAATACGCAACTACGGACTGTACGAAGAGTTCCCGCGCGAAGCGCTGGAAGAGGCGGATAAAGTTGCCGCGGAGAATGTAACGCCATACGGCAGGCGCGATCTGCGCGGGCTGACCACCATAACCATAGACGGCGACGACACGCGCGACATAGACGACGCCGTTTCTCTTGAGCGGGAGGGCGAAAACTATGTGCTGGGCGTGCATATAGCCGACGTGGGGCACTACGTTGCGCGCGGCGGCGCGCTGGACAGGGAGGCTTACGTTCGCGGCACGAGCGTATATTTCCCCGACCGCGTGCTGCGCATGCTGCCCAAGGCGCTCTCTAACGGGGCGTGCAGCCTGAACGAGGGCGAGGACAGGTATGCATTAAGCTGCATAATGACGATAGCGCCCGACGGCGAACGGCTTAAAAGCGAGATCTTCGAGAGCGTGATACGCAGCGACAGGCGCACCACCTATAAGGAGATAACCGTGCTTGTAAAGGGTGATAAGGGCATGGCGGAAAAGTACGCCTCCATAGCGCCGATGTGCATGCTGATGAAGGAGCTGTGCGGCATACTCACCGCCCGCCGCGAACGGCTGGGGAACATAGACATGAGTGTAAAAGAGGCCCACATATCCCTTGACGAACGCGGTGAGATAGTCATACCAGACTACGAGCGCACCATATCGGAGAGGATGATAGAGCAGTTCATGATAACGGCCAACGAGGCCGTGGCGGAGCGCATGGAGCGCGAGGGCGTACCCTTCATGTTCCGCGTGCACGAACCGCCGCTGCCCGAGCGGATCGCAAACTTCCTCTCCTTTTTATCCGACCTGGGCATCGCCGCCCGTGTGAGCGAGGACGACCCGCAGCCCAAGCAGTTTGAAAAGATACTGAAAAACACCGAGGGCAAGCCCTGCGAGGGCGCAGTGAACAAGGTTATGCTGCGCACCATGCAGAAGGCGAAGTACTTCGAGCGAAACCTGGGGCACTTCGGCATCGCCAGCGGCTGTTACTGCCACTTCACCTCGCCCATACGCCGCTACCCCGACCTGTTCATACACAGGATAATAAAGGGCGTGCTGCACGGCGACAGGGAAGAGATGAAGCGGATATATTCGCCCGTCGCCGCCGAAGAGGCGGCGCACTGTTCGCTGTGCGAGCGCAACGCCGACACGGCCGAGCGCGAAGTGGACGACCTCTATAAGGTGGTATATATGAGCGACCGCGTGGGCAACACCTACCCCGCCACCGTGTCCGGCGTGACGGCGTTCGGGGTGTTTGCCGAGCTGGACAACACCATAGAGGGGCTGATCCGCCTTGAAAAGCTGCCCGGCGGCAGCTATGAATACATCGAAGACAAGTTCACACTGAAGGGGCAGCGCACCTTCCGCCTGGGCGACAGGATAACGATAAGGGTGGACGGCTGCGACTGGGGCAACATGCGCGCGGAATTTTCGCTTGCGGACGAGCCCGAGGCAAAACCGCACTCGGCAAAAGGCAGGCACGCGGGCGCAAAGGGCGGCAAACGTGAGGAAGGACGCGGCGAAAGACATAAAAACAGCCCGAAAACGCGCGGACGGCGGAAAAAATAGTTTTTATCGCGCGGGCGACATGGTATAATGGTTATATGAAAAAGACTATAAGTTTCAACAGACAGGCGTCGTTCGAATACTTCATAGAGGAAAAGTTCGAGGCCGGAATAGTGCTCGAGGGCGCGGAAGTAAAGTCGCTGCGAAGGGGCAACTGCAACCTTAAAGACAGCTTCTGCTTTCTGCACGGCGGAGAGATGTTCATAAAGAACATGCACATAGGCGTGTACGACAAGGCGGGGGCGTTCAATTCCAAGGACGCCAAGCGCGACAGAAAGCTGCTTTTGCACAAGTCGGAGATCGCGCGCATAGCGGGCAAGGTGAACGCCAAGGGCATGACGGTGGTGCCGCTCTCCCTCTACTTTTCCGACGGGCTGGTAAAGGCGGAGATAGCGCTGTGCCGCGGCAAACAGAACTACGACAAAAAGCGCTCGATAGCCGAAAGGGACCAAAAGCGCGAACTCGAACGCGAACTTAAAAATTACAGATAACGGGAGGCAGACATGCCCATAGTCATCGACAGGGATATACCCGCATTCAGAATACTCACGGGCGAACGGTGCTTCGTGATGGACAAGGAGCGGGCGCACTCGCAGGAGATAAGGCCGATAGAGATAGCCATACTCAACCTTATGCCCACCAAGGAGACGACCGAGACGCAGTTCATGCGGCTGCTTTCGAACAGCCCGCTGCAGGTGAACATAACGCTCATCAAGACCGCCACCTACCGCAGCACGCACACCGAGCAGTCGCACCTGGAAAAATTTTATAAGAACTTCGAGGACGTGAAGGAGAGAAAGTTCGACGGCATGATAGTTACCGGCGCTCCCGTGGAGAACATGGAGTTCGAAGAGGTGGCATACTGGGACGAGCTGAAAGAGATCCTCGACTGGACGGCGGGACACGTGACCTCCACCCTTTTCATATGCTGGGGCGCTCAGGCCGCGCTGCATTACTTTTACGGGATAAAGAAGCACCCGCTTAAACGCAAGTGCTTCGGCATATTCGTGCACCACAGGGTGCGCGGCGAACAGCCCGAGCCGCTGATGCGCGGGATCTCGGACGAATTTCACATGCCCCACTCGCGCCACACAGTGGTGTATGCCGAGGACATAAAGCACGTCCCCGAGCTGGAGATCCTAGCTTATTCCAAGCGGGCGGGGGCATCCATCATCAAGAGCAAGGACAACAAGCGGGTGTTCGTGACGGGACACATGGAATATGACCGCGACACGCTTGAAAAGGAGTATGAACGCGACCTTGAAAGGGGGCTGGACACACAGCCGCCCGCAAATTACTTTACGGACAGCTCGCACACCGCGGTGAGAATGAACTGGACCTCCACCGCCAACCTGTTTTACATAAACTGGCTGAACTACTACGTATATCAGGTAACGCCATACGACCTGAGCAAATAACGCACGGCAGTAAAAGGCCCGCAACAGGCCCGCGGCGCACAGCCGCGGGCCTGTTATTTTTTGCACTTTTTCTCATTCGTAAGTTATATAGTAATCGGACTGAGAGCCGTAGACGAGATAGGCGTAATATGTCTGCCCGCCGCGCTCGATGACGAGCTCCACCGTGTCGCCCTCGCGCACGGAGAACATGGCGTCCTCTATCTGATATTCGCGCGTGATATCGAGGGTGAAATAGTGCTCCGCCACGGTGTAGCCCTCCTGCGGGACGGTGAACGAACTTTCGCGCGAGGACGCAAGGGTGCTTCTGCCGAGCGACGAGGTGCCCACGGAGAGCTGCCTTATGACGTCGCCCGAGCGCAACACGCCGGTGGCGGCGCTGTTGGTCATAACCTGGTAGACGCTGACCGTTTCGGTGATGACCGTGCGGCCCGTTTCGCCGTCGTATGCGGCGTAGGTGCCGTTGACGTCCGTCTTAAAACCCTCGTAAGCGGTGCGCACGTACCTGACCGCCTGCCCGCTCTCTTCGTAGCGGTCGATCATCGACTGAACTATCCTGCGCGCATAGGACGAGGGCAACGCGAAGCCGATGTTGTCGATCCCCTCGCGTTCGTCCTTGGCGTTGACTATGCCGATGAGCCTGCCCTGCATATCGAACAGTCCGCCGCCCGAGTTGCCGCCGTTGACGGCGGCGTCGATGCGGATGACCCTGTAAGTATAGTCGGCATTCAGTTCGAGCGCGATCTCTTCAGAGTCGCGGCTGATTATGCCCTTGGTTACGGAGATACCCTCGGCGTCGGGACTGCCCACGGCATACACCGCTTCGCCCGCGTACACCTCCTCGTCCTGCGAGAACCTCGCCGCGACGGCGCGGCTGTTCTTTATCACGTCGCTGCCCGTAACTTTGAGCACGGCAAGGTCGTATGCAGTGGAGACGCCGACGACCTGTATGTCGCTTGCGTCCACGCCGCTGTAGTTTTCGGCATAGTACGGGTCGAAATCTTCGAACGGGACGTCGTTGCCGTAAAGATAGACGTACATCTCGTTACAGTAGCCGTATTCGCTTTCGTAAACGACATGGGCGTTGGTGACGATGTAGGCGTCGCCCGCATCCCTGTCGATATCGACTATCACGCCCGAGCCTGCAAACACCTCGGCGGTGTCCGGCACGAAGATGGAGCCGCTGCTGCGGGTATAAACCGTCATTATGGCGACGGTGCTGAGGAGCGAGTAGTTCATGACCGCCTGCCGGGAGGCGGCTTCGGCCGCCTCTTCGGAGACATAGCCGAAATATTCCTTTACAAAGTCACCCACGGAGAGCGGCTCTTCGCCGTTTGCCGTGCGTTCTTCGTTGACTGCCTCGTACACGTCGTAAAAATCGAGGTCGTCGCCTTGGGGGCCCGAGGGGCCTGCAGGCCCGCGCATGCACGACGAAAACGTTACGAGCGCTGCCGCCGCACAGATCGCCGCCGCAACGCATGCGGCGCGCTTTGCCGTTTTTTTCATACCATAAATTATCCTTGAAAACGCCGTTTGAAGACGTAGATTTTACGCGGTCAGAGCATCACGCCGTTCTTTTCGAGCAGGGCGCGCGCGCTTTCCACGCTGTCGACGCCCGTCCTGTTCTTTATGGGCGCAAACTCGCGTTCGCGCACGACCTCGAACGCAAGGCAGCTGCCCATAAGTTTTATAAGGTCGAGCACGAGATATTCAAACTTGTAGCCGTTGGGACTTTCGGGAGTGACGAGCTGTCCGTTTTCGATGTGCGGTATCTTTTTGAAGGACAGATGCACGGGTAGCCGCTTTTCGAGCGTGCGGCTTAAAAGCTGAACGTTGAACAGATAGTTGAGTATGACGCCGTAGGCAAATTTAAGTTCGCCGTCCGGCCTGCGCTGCGCGGCCGTTTCGGGGGGCATTTCGTAATATTCGACGATGGCGGGCACGCCGTCTTCAAGGCACAATACGCCCACCTTTTCGTCGGGCGAGACCTTTTTTACCACCTTTGCGCCGCAGCCGAAACCGCTCTTTATAGTGGCGCCGACGAACACCGGGTCGCAGATGCGCTGCAACACGTTATCCACGGCATATACGTTGAGCCACTCTATCCCCTCGCTTTCGAGTATGCGTCCGTCGCCGCTTCTGACGAGCGAGGCATACCAGCCGCCGTTGCCGTTGGGGGAAGCGGCTATCTTACCCTTTTCAGAGAGCAGTATCTTGCCGTGCACGTCGCACGAGGGAGCCATGTCCTGCACGAAGAAATGTATCTTTTCGGCGGGATAGCCGAAAAAGTCGTTTTCGGCAAAAAATTTGCGTGTGGCGGCGTCGTTGAGTTCGCTCGTCATCACGAATACGTGAAAATATACGCCCGCCTCGCGCGTGACATCTGCAATGTTGGCAAACTGCTGGCCGAAGATGGAAAGCTTTCGCGTTATGCCTATATCGAACGCGCCCTTGGGCCCGTCGCTGCCCAGCCGTGTGCCCTGGCCGCCCGCAAGCAGCACGGCGGCCACCTTGCCGGCGCGCAGCGCGGAAAGGCCGAGCGCCCTGTATTCGTCCCTGTGCGCATCGATCTCGGATACGGTGACGGCGGGCACCGGCGAAAGTTCGCCGAGCTTGCGCGCGCCGCCCGCCTTGAGACCGTGGAACGCAGAAAAATTCACTTCAGAGATCTGCCTGAGCAGGGAAGCCTGCTCTCCTTCGGAAAGTTCTTCGTAATAGTCGAGCAACTGCTGCTGGCCGTGTTCGGAGAGCAGCCTGCGCGCTTCGAGTATATCCATGCGATTTTCCCCTTTGTGTGAACGTATGATAGCGGGTCTTTACCCTTGATTATTATATATTATAGCCAAAAATATGTCAAGCCTGTAAAAATTAGTGTGTCAATATGTTGAAAATTAAAAAATTTCGTTTTATAATATATATGTACGAAAACACGGAGATCTATATAGCCGCGCGGCGCAGACAGCGCCCGGACCGACGCGGCAAATCCAACAAGGAGGTAAACTTATGTATTGCATGGAGTGCGGGGAAAAACTTACGCTTGTATTCAACCACCGCGAGGGGCTGGTGCCGTTCTGCAAGAAGTGCAACGAATACCGCTTTCCACAGTTCGCCACCGCAGTGAGCATGGTCGTTACCAACAGGGAGCGCGACAAGATATTGCTGGCAAAACACAAGGATCAGAGCGATTATATCCTTTTCGCCGGGTACATCAAGAAGGGAGAGACGGCCGAAAAGGCAGTCACCCGCGAGTTCAAGGAAGAGACCAAGCTGAACACTGTTAAGTTCAGGTTCATGGGATCGCGCTATCACGAACCGAGGAACGTGCTTATGCTCAACTTCCTCTCCATGGCGGAAAACGGCACGCCCGAGATAGACGCCGAGGAGATAGACGAGGTGCGCTGGTTCGGCTTTGACGAGGCGCTGGGCGCCGTAAGAAAGGACAGCACGGCGGAATATTTCCTTAAAAATGCCATAAACGAACTGAAAAAGAATAACTTTTAAGCGAAGAAGAGCGCGGCGCAAAGTGCGCCGCGCTCTTTTGCTTGCGTACGTTTCAGGCCGCAGGCGCGCATGCGCGCCTGCGGCGCCTTTTAAGGGCGCTCACGCGGGAGGAGTGAAACCCAGACTTATGAGGATCGCCCTGTCCACCTTGTTCATGGTGTTTTCGTTCAGCTCGCCTATGCGCTCTTTAAGGCGGCGCTTGTCGAGCGTGCGGATCTGTTCGAGCAGTATGACAGAGTCCTTTACCAGCCCGTAGGAGCTCTTGGGCAGCTCGATATGCGTGGGCAGTTTTGCCTTGTTTATCTTGCTTGTGACCGCCGCCGCTATTATAGTGGGCGAATACTTGTTGCCCACGTCGTTCTGCACGATCAGCACCGGGCGCACCCCGCCCTGTTCGCTGCCCACCACCGGCGAAAGGTCGGCGTAATACAGTTCACCGCGCTTTACATCCATATCAACCTCTCAGGCAGCCTGCTATATTTTATTATATGTAACTGCCATACTATATTGTTGACAAGAATGCGGATATTATTCGCCGCACGCCGCTATATTTTTCACCGCGCGGGGAATATTTTCCAGCACGTCTGCGGCGGTCACGCAGTAATCGGTAAGCTCTTCCGCCGCAAGGGAGGCTGCCGCACCCATTACGTAGGCGGCGCACGCCGCGCCCGCAAGCGGTTCGAGCCCGCGCGCTATCGTGCCGCACATGAACCCCGCAAGCATATCGCCGCTGCCCGCCTTCGCCTGCGCCGTGCAGCCGCGCGTATTTATTATGACTTCCCGCCCGTCGGTTATCACCGTGCCCACGCCTTTGAGCAGTGTAATTACGCCATATTCGCGGGCGAACCGCACCGCAGAGCCGACGGGGTCGGCAAGGATCTCCTCCGTATCCGCTCCGGTGAGGCGGGCAAATTCTTTGGCGTGCGGAGTGATGATGACCGTGCACTTTTTGCTCTTTAACGCCTCCTTGCCGTATGCGGAGAGAACGTTGAGCCCGTCGGCGTCGATTATCAGCGTGCCGCAGTAATCTTTGAGCAGCGCGCAGATCTCGCCATAGAGCCCCCGCGACGCGCCGCAGCCCATGCCGACGGCTATGCAGTCGGAGGAAAGGTCTGCATTTTCGGAAAATATCGCCTGCGGGCAGCGGGAAGCCACCGCAAATTTCAGCCGTTCGTCCGCGCACGCTTCGCACACGTAGCCGCAGCCCGATTTAAGCGCCGCCGATACGGCAAGCAGCGCCGCCCCGGGGTAGAGCGCGCTGCCGCAGCGGAGCGACGCCCTGCCGAAGGTGCCCTTGTGGCTGTTGCGCGGCCTTGCGGGAAACAGAGCAGCGACGTCGGCGTCCTCCCACACCGCCGCATACGGGGAATGCTGCGTGCAGATGCCTATGTCCTTTACGACTATCCTGCCGCAGAGATCGGGGCCGCTGCCCAGCGCGAAGCCGAGTTTGAGCGCGCCTATCGCCACGGTGACGTCGGCGCGCACGGCAGCGCCGAGCGCCTGCCCGCTGTCGGAGGACAGCCCGCTGGGTATGTCGGCGGAGACGACGAACGCGCCGCTGTTGTTTATAGCCGACACGGCCGCCGCAAAGTCGCCTTCGACCCTGCGCGAAAGCCCCGTGCCGAAGATGCAGTCCACCACTATTTCGCCGCCGATGGTTGAGGCATATGTGCCGCTGAATTTGTTCTTTTCGCGCAGACAATCGTCCGAAAGCCTGCCCCCGAGGGCGTACACGCTTACGTTGTACCCGCGCGAAAGAAGTTCGCGCGCGCACACATAGCCGTCGCCGCCGTTGTTGCCCGTTCCGCACACTACCGTGATCCGGCTGTGCCTGTCCGCCGCGGCCGCGACCTCCTCCGCTATTGCAACGCCGGCGCGGCGCATGAGTTCTTCCGAAGATATCCCGAGCGTTTCGATCGTGTATCTGTCCGCAGCGCGCATGCCCTCCGCATTGAAAAGTTTTATCATAGTTCTCCCCCTTAGTCCTCTTCCACGTCTACGGCGGCCCTTGCAGTGTCGTAGGAAAAGCCGCGCGAGACGAGGTGTTTTACCGCCTTATACAGATTTTCGCGCGTGCGCTGCTTGCCGCGCAGATATTTTTGCGCAAGGGTGCGCGCCTCGTCGCAACTCTCCTCCACCTCCGAAAGGGCTTTATCGACGGCGCTGCGATCGGCCCCGCGCTTTATGAGGTCGGCTTCGAGCATGCGCTTGCCGCGGCCGCTCACGCCCGCGATATACGCCTTGCAGTAGGCATAGTCGTCGATGAACCCGTAATAGTGCATGCGTTCGAGCACGTAGTCGCACACGGGCGCGGTGTAGCCCTTCTTTGCGAGAAAGTCGCGGATCTGCCTCTCCGTCTTCATCGAGGCGGAGATGTGCGTGAGCGCTTTGTCGAGCGCGGTCTGTTTTTCCGTTTCGAGCTGGATCTCGTCGAGCAGCTCCTTCTCTATGTGCATGCCCGCCTTTAAGCGGTACTTTACCGCCGCCTGCAAGGTGAGCCCGCAGTAAAACCTGCCGTCGATGAATATGCTGCAGCGGTTCTTGTCCTTTTTCTGCGGCTCTATGGAAGTGATCTCGGGCATGGCGCGCCTCCTTATATCGGGTATAAAATCATTTTAACACGGGGCGGGAATTTTTGTCAACAGGCATTTGACAACGCCGCACGCACGGCGGTATAATTACATTTGAAAATACATTGATATGAGGTGAAGTTATGGGAGCAAATCTCGACTGGGCAAACCTCGGCTTCGGCTATATAAAGACGCCGTACCGCTACGTGAGCGATTTCAAGGGCGGCAAGTGGGACGAAGGCAGGCTTACCGAAGACGACAAGGTGGTAATTTCCGAGTGTGCGGGCGTGCTGCAGTATGCGCAGACCTGCTTTGAAGGGCTGAAGGCCTACACCACGGCAGACGGAAGAGTGGTGACGTTCCGCCCCGATCTGAACGCCGAACGCATGGCCGATTCGGCAAGGCGGCTGGAGATGCCCGTATTCCCCGAGGAGCGCTTTTTAGAGGCGGTGGACAAGGTGGTTGCCGCCAACCGCGACTTCGTGCCACCCTACGGCAGCGGCGCCACCCTGTATATACGCCCCTATATGTTCGGCTCATCCGAGGTGATAGGCGTAAAGCCGGCGAGCGAATATCAGTTCAGAATGTTCTGCACGCCCGTGGGGCCTTACTTCAAGGAGGGCGTAAAGCCCATCGTGATACGCGTTTCCGACTTCGACCGCGCCGCGCCCCGCGGAACCGGGCACATAAAGGCCGGCCTTAACTACGCTATGAGCCTGCACGCCATAGTGGACGCGCACAACAAGGGATTTGAGGAGAATATGTACCTCGACCCCGCCACGCGCACTTTCGTTGAGGAGACGGGCGGAGCAAACTTCATATTCGTGACAAAAGACGGCACGCTCGTGACGCCCCTTTCGGACAGCATACTGCCCTCGATAACGAGGCGTTCGCTGTGCTACGTTGCCGAGCACTGCCTCGGCATGAAAGTGGAACACCGCAAGGTGAAGTTCGGAGAAGTAAAGGATTTTGCCGAGTGCGGGCTGTGCGGCACCGCGGCGGTCATCTCCCCCGTAGGCATAATAGACGACCACGGCAAGCAGATAAAGCTGCCCTCGGGCATGGACGAGATGGGCCCCGTGACAAAGAAACTGTACGATACGCTCACCGGCATACAGATGGGCACCATTAAGGCGCCCGAAGGCTGGATAAGGGAGATAAAGTAAGAAAACAATGTGCGGGCGCGGCGACATAAAGTCGCCGCGCCCTTTTACTTTTTGCGGCGCGCAGGATTTTACCTTGCGCGCCGCACCGTTACATATTGAATTGACTGTATGATATGCCGCAACGAACGCCCGTCACACGTTGAAACCGAACATGAACGAGCGCAGCTTTTTTATTGCCGCCCTGCCGTTTAACCTGTCGGAAAGGCCCTCGGCAAACTGCCGCGCGCCCTCCTGCTTTACCGCCACGGTGAAGGTGACGTCGGAGAGATATGAAACGTCGCTCACCTTACAGTCGCACTGCGAAAAGTAGCGGTTGCAGGCGTCGGCGCATTCATAGCCGACGGTCACGGCGTACTCTTCGCACGGGACGTACATCAGTTTGGGCGCGGATTCGAGGTTTTCCGCCGTGCAGCCCGAATAGGCGCGCACCAGCCCGCCCGCGCCCAGCTTTATGCCGCCGAACCAGCGCGTGACCACCACCGCCGTGCAGAACAGCTTTTTGTTCTTTATCACCTCGAGTATGGGCATGCCCGCCGTGCCGCCCGGTTCGCCGTCGTCGGAAAAGCGGGGCGCGCTGCCCGTCTGATCGGCTATATATGCATAGCAATTATGGGTGGCGTCGCCGTATTTTTCACACATGCGGGCAATAAACGCGCGCGCCTGTTCTTCACCCTCCGCGTGAAAGGAGGTCGTGATGAAGCGGGAGCGCTCTATCACCTTTTCGGTGACGTGTTCGCCGCCCACCGAGAGGTACTGCCTCACTTCAATATCACCTTTATGTGCTGTTTTTTGCCCTTGTGGATGATATCGCCGCTCTTTACGGGGGCGTTGATGTCGGTGACCTTATTTTCGCCTATGGACACACCGCCCTGCTGAATGAGCCTGCGCGCCTCGCCGTTGGAGGAGCACAGCTTTGCCGCGACGAGCACGGGGATTATTGCGGGCGTTTCCACGCTGACCTCGACTTCGGGCAGTTCGCCGCCTCCGCCGAACGCCGCCTTTGCCTGCGCCATCGCCCTTTGCGCCTTCTCTTCGCCGTGGACGAGCCTGGTGAGCTCGAACGCGAGGATCTCCTTCTTTTCGTTGATGCGCGAGGCATCCCACCCCTCCATTCTTTCTATCTCTTCGAGCGGGATGAAGGTGAGCATCTTTATGCACTTCATTACGTCGGCGTCGTCGATGTTGCGCCAGTACTGGTAAAATTCGTAGGGCGTGGTTTTGTTTTCGTCCAGCCAAACGGCGCCCTTGGCCGTCTTGCCCATCTTTTTGCCCTCGCTGTTCAGAAGCAGAGTGATGGTCATGGCATAGGCGTCCTTGCCGCTCTTTTTGCGGATGAGTTCGGTGCCGGCGAGCATGTTGCTCCACTGGTCGTCGCCGCCGAACTGCATGTTGCAGCC